>CAYWLQ010000070.1:0-26921 GCA_964458775.1 uncultured Myxococcales bacterium
ACCTTGCTTACCTATCACAACGCGGTTGACAATCCCGAAAACAATACTTTTGCTCCTGTAAATATATTTGTTGACGGAGTTCTCGCCAAAGACAGTCTTCAACCTACAGCACGAGTTACCAATGCTGAAGCTGCGACTGCCTTTTTGCCTTTACAGATTTCACAGGGAAAGGCTGTAGAAATTTTGTTTGCTGCAAATACCGACACTTCAGCGTCTTCGAAAAACGTTTGCATCAACGGTTTTGAGATTGATACACCGAATATTAAGAATCAGGCATCAAATCCTTTTCCGAAACATGCCGATGAGCATGTCAATGCAGATTCAAAAAACCTTACCCTTTCATGGAAGGCAGCTCCTGACGCCGTTTTTCATAATGTCTATTTTGGTACTAATGCAAATATTGTAACAAATGGAAACACGACAAATTCTGCTTTTAGGGGTACCCAAACCGAAACAACATTTGAAGTAAACAATCTGTACAGTATGAAAACCTATTATTGGAGAATTGACGAAGTTGATCAATCAGGAAACATAACAAAGGGGAGTACTTGGTACTTTCGACCTAGACAATTGGGATTTCCCGATGCGGAAGGATATGGAAGATATGCAAGAGGCGGTCGCGGCGGCAAAACTGTATATGTCACTAATCTTAACGATGACGGGGAGGGAAGTTTAAGAAAGGCAGTAACAGAAGACATCGGACCTCGAACAATAGTCTTTGCAGTTTCCGGCGTTATCTCCCTTAATTCGAGACTTACTATTACGCAGTCTCATATTACAGTGGCGGGTCAAACAGCTCCGGGAAAAGGAATAGTAATTAGAAAAGCACCTTTTGGTGTAAGCGGCGCAAGTGATGTAGTAATACGCCATTTAAGAGTAAGATTAGGTGCCGGAACAACCTATGACGGAATGGGTTTGACAGGCAGTGATCATTCCATTATCGACCAATGCTCTATAAGCTGGACAATAGACGAAGCCTTTAGTTCCAGAAATGCAAAAAACATTACGCTTCAACGCACGCTTATTTCGGAATGTCTCAATATTGCAGGACACACCAACTATTCGGAAGGAACGGCTCACGGCTATGCGGCCAGCGTAGGCGGCGATGTGGGCAGTTTTCATCACAATTTGTTAGCGCACTGTGCAGGACGCAATTGGAGCTTGGCCGGAGGTTTGGACGGCGACGGCAACTATTGGGGCCGACTCGATATTTTTAATAATGTGGTTTACAACTGGAATAATCGAACTACCGACGGCGGAGCACATGAAGTTAATTTTGTAAACAATTACTATAAACCCGGAGCGGCAAGTCGTATTTATACAGCGCTAAATCCGCAATACGACGGTTTTCCGGGAACTCAAAGATACTTTATGTCCGGCAACGTAATGCCAGAACACTTTGACGAAAGCAATCAGATAAAGGGCGCCAATCCGCAAGGCAGCCCTCCTTATGACCTGTTCGTTTCTTCTCCGTTTTTTTCATCACATGCTCAAATTCACAGTGCAGAAGATGCATACAAAAGAGTGCTATCCGATGTAGGCGCTTCTCAGCCAGTGTTAGACGACCATGACTTTCGAGTAATCACCGAAACAAGGGAAGGAAAAACATCCTGCGTAGGAAGCCGAAGCGGATTGCCGGGGCTGCCGGATCATCAGGATGATGTGGGAGGCTATGAAAACTATCCCCAAGAAACCATGCCGGCAAACTGGGATTCGGACATGGACGGTTTACCTGATTTTTGGGAAAAACTGTTCGGAACCCCCGTCAATTCACCGCCGGAAGACTTTTCAGATGCGAATTCGGACAAGGATCGAAACGGATATACAATGCTGGATGACTATCTAAACTGGGCCGCAAATCCGCATTTTTTTACAAAAGAAAATGAACAAATAGAAATTCGACTAAACACAATGTTTAGCGGTTACACAAATAATCCCTCATATTCGATAACCGGTTCTTCAAAAGGAGAAGCAACTGTAACAGGTTCAACAGCAACTTTCATTGCAAAAACATGCGGCTTGGCATCATTTGTCGTAAAAGTAACAGACTCAAACGGCAGTTCCATGACAAAAACCGTAGGCCTTTTCGTAGACGCCGCTGTTGCCGGAAGCTGCACCGCTAACAAATAGAAAAGCCACAACTTGCTGATAAACGGTTGTTTTTTGTTTATACGAGAAGAACGGAACAGAGTGTGTTCAGTCCGATTGTGTGCTATTATCGCCAAACTCTGTAACGAATAATTACGCGGTACCGACCGGAGGAGGTTAAAGTGGCATATAAAAAAACACCGATGGATTGGATGAAGAACAATTTTTTATACAGCATTAATTTGTCAATTGCCGTTTGCCTATTGATTTTTGCGGGCTGCGGTTCTGATAACAACGATGCATCTGTTGATTCAGATTTTAGAGACACAGATTCGAAATCCGGAAGAGACAGCGAGCAAGATTCTTCTGCAGAGCCCAATTCCGGATGTGCACTGTTGCCATTACCTTCGGGTTCTGTTGTTACAGTCAGTTCAGTTGATGAGCTGGTAGATGCTGTGAACACTGCTTCAGAAGGTACCGCCATTCTTATTGAGGACGGCGAATACCTTTTTAACGGTGAATACTTGTGGATTGATAAACCCGGAATGAGCATTCGTTCGGCCGGCGGCGATCGTTCAGCGGTAGTTATTGACGGCAATTATTCTAGTAGTGAGATAATAACTGTAGCCGCCTCAGACGTTACTATTGCAGACTTAACTATTGCTCGGGCCTATACTCATCCTATCCATGTGGTTTCCACTGCTGCTTCGCACACTCTTAGAACGCTTATCTACAATGTGCACATCATCGATCCTAGAGAACAAGCGATTAAAATTAACCCAAGTGCGGAGCGAACTCATTTTACAGATTACGGTACCATTGCTTGTTCGAGAATAGAAATGACCGACGAAGGCAGGGCGCAGGTCTCTAACTGTTATACAGGCGGCGTCGATGCTCACCAGTCCGAAGGATGGATAATTCGCGACAATCACATCGAAGGGTTTTTCTGCGACAGAGGATTGTCGGAGCACGCTGTACATATGTGGCGAGGATGCAAAGACACCATCGTAGAGCGAAACGTCCTTGTAAACAATGCTCGGGGAGTAGGCTTCGGCCTTGCTGATAGTGGGGAAGCCAGAACATATGATAACAGCGGATGTTCTGCCGGCGGATATGTGGATCATTACGGAGGCATTATTCGCAACAACGTAATCTTCGCTTCAAGAGACAGTCTGTTTACTTCTGAGTACGGCTTTGACTGTGGCGTCTGCCTGTGGTCCGCCTGCGGAGCCAAAGTGCTTCACAATACGATTGTGTCTACAGGTGATAACTTTTCGTCCATCGAATGGCGTTTTTCGAGCAGCGTTGACATTGATATAATAAACAACATCGCTACACACTCACTTCGCGAGCGGGATAATGCTTCGGCAGTACAGGTCGGTAATCTTACCGATGCATCTTTAACCCTCTTTGTTAACGCATCCGAAGGAGATTTTCACCTCCAAGCCGGAGCAGAGGATGCTATCGATCGAGGAGAACCCCTTGCAGACGGATTGTGCGACGAGGACATGGACGGCGAACCTAGGGATTCCGCTCCGGACATAGGAGCGGATGAGGTATAGAAAAAAAAAGACGATTCTATTTTGCTCAATTTAGCCTGCATTGTATGGTTTATTTTGATATGAAACTTGCATCATTTTTTTCGGCGGTCGTTATTCTGCTTTTGATTGGGTGTCGTGAAACCAAGATTATTGCCGTAATTGACGGCGATGTATCAATCGGCCCTGTTTTAAAAGTCGATCTAAATATGTTCGGGCGGCAAGAAAAAGAGGTTAACTCTCCTGATTATATTCCGTGGCCTATTGAAGAGGCCGAAATTGTCGAAAAGACATTTGATGACATTACGATTTCCTTTGAGCCTGTCGGTAATGATGCAACGAGTTTGCGTTCTGAATGGTACAAAGCAGGAGTATTAACGCCGACTCTTGCAAAACTTGTCAATGACGGAATGGTTACAAGCAGCAGCGAAGACGGAGTTTCTATTCAAATGACAATATCAGGACTGCCTGAGGGCGTTCACTCTTTGCTTACATATCACAATACCTTTGCCAATCCCGACACCAATACATTTGCGCCGATTAACATATTTGTAGACGGCATTCTTGCTGTTAAGAATTTGATTCCGACCAACCGTGCTGACAGCGACTATCGTGCGGCTTCATCCTATCTTGCTTTATCTGTTTCACAAGGAGAGGATGTAACAATTTTATTTGAGACGGATACGACAATAGATTCAACTTGGAAAAATATATCTATATGCGGATTCGAACTAAACACTTCGGATGCAAAACTAAGAGCATCAGAGCCGATTCCAAAAAACGCTGATGAGCATGTAAATGCAGATGACGGTACTTTGTTGCTTACTTGGAAAGGTGCCGACAACGCGGTGTATCATGAGGTCTATTTGGGAACCGATAAAAGCGAAGTAGAAAAAGCGGATTTAAACCATGATCTGTTCTTGGGTTCGCAACAAAATACTTCGCTGCGTCTCAGCGATATATATAGTATGGAAACGTACTATTGGCGAGTAGATGAGGTAGAAGCTGACGGAATACGCACAAAAGGTAATGTGTGGAAATTTAGACCGAGACAGCTTGCATTTGAAGGTGCAGAGGGACACGGACGATTTGCGCGAGGCGGGCGGGGCGGAGCCGTGGTTTATGTCACAAATCTCAACGATGACGGCGCCGGCAGCTTGCGACACGCCGTTACTAATGAAATAGGACCTCGCATAATTGTTTTTGAAGTTTCCGGTATTATCGATCTTGAAGCTCCTCTTACTATTTCCGGAAGTCACATTACTATAGCGGGACAAACCGCTCCCGGAAGAGGGATTTGCATTAGAAAAGCGCCTTTAAGAATGAACGGCGGAGAAGATGTAGTGATTTCTAATCTAAGATTACGACTGGGAAGCGGCGCAACCTACGAAGGAATGGGAATGGCAGGAGCTGATCATTCAATTATGGATCATTGTTCAATCAGTTGGACTATAAACGAAGCTTTTAGTTCGGTATTGGCAATGAATATTACTCTACAACGAACCCTGATATCAGAACCTCTCAATATTATAACTCATGCGGAGTATCCTGAGGGAACGGCAATAGGATACGGAGCTAGTCTGAGCGGTGAAGTGGGCAGCTATCATCACAATTTAATAGCGCACAGTCGAACCCGAAATTGGAATTTAGACGGTCGATTGGACGCTAACGGAGAGTTTGCCGGACGTATGAATATCTACAATAATGTGGTTTACAATTGGCAGACCGGAACCACAGAAGGCGGAGCGCATCAAGTTAACTTTGTGGGCAACTACTACAAGCCGGGACCGGCGACAGCTAATGATTTGGCAATGAATGTTCATTTCGAAGATTTTCCCGGTACCAGACAATACTATTTTGAGGGCAATGTTATGCCCGGAATTTTTAACGAATCAAACCAGAATGTAGGAAAAGCCTATAGCGGAACTCCCATAGAATATAGTCCATGGGTGACATCCCCGTTTGATTTTTTAGATGTTGAACCTAAAACGGCAACGGCGGCATACAAAAATGTTCTTTCCGACGTGGGTTGTTCGGCACCGTTTAATGACTCCCACGACCTGCGCATTATTTCAGAAACTATATCCGGCGAAGCTAGGTTTTCAGGCAGCATATCGGGGTTGCCGGGTATCATTGATCATGAAGATGATGTTGACAGTATAGATAGCTACTACACCTTCGAAAAACGTCCGGCAAACTATGACAGTGACAAGGACGGTCTGCCGGATTTTTGGGAGAAACTCTTAGGGCTTAATTTAAAGTCAAACGAAGGAGATTTTACAGAAACCAATTCGGATCCGGATATGGACGGGTTTACAGCACTGGATGACTATCTCAGATTTACAGCAGGTCCTCACTATTTTACAACAATAGACGAGGAGCTGAACATAGATTTACAAAAACTTTTTCGCGGTTATACAAACAATCCGGCTTTTACTATTCTTAAAACCCTAGGCGGAGTCGGCGTAATAAGGGGAGCGTCAGTACTATTTACAGCCTCGAAATGCGGCTTAGGCTCGATAACTTTGCAAGTAAAAGATGCAGACGGTGATACAATGACCTGGACGGTAAACATTTTTGTCGACACAAATCCTTCCGGTGAATGTGAATCTAATAATTAGGCATTCCAATTTTGTTACGACTTGTTTAACAACGTAACTGGTGACCGGACACTATAATGTGCTACATTATTTTTTATGCTTGTTGAATGCATTGCGTGTCATAAATTCTATAATGTTTCCAAATATGAAGCAGGGCAAAAACTCCGTTGCGAGTGCGGTCAGATAATTGTTGTGCCGGACAATAGTTGGAAACCGAGAGCCGTACTTACCCTTCACTGCACCAATTGCGGCGGAAATCTTGAAAAGGGACAACCGACTTGTTTGTATTGCGGTGCTCTTGTAGATTTGTCTTCCAGTCGATTAACGGCATATTGTACACATTGTCTTTCAATGTCCAAAGAGAATGCCCGTTTTTGTTCCGGATGCGGCAAACCGCTTGTTGCACAACTAAAATGTCCTGAACAAGCGGAAGAGCTCTGTCCCAGATGTACTATTCCTATGAGAGTTAGAGATTTAGAATCTCATCAAGTAGAGGAATGCCCTGTTTGTTTGGGATTGTTTGTATCGGTGAACGCCTTTGAATCTCTTGTTAAGAAGCAAGAGATTCGGGCATCTGAGCAGGTAGGCTCGGACGGTGCATCAAGAGCATCGCTGAACATAGAAGCAGTTACCTACATAAAATGTCCAAAATGCCAAGGAGTAATGAATCGAATGAACTACGCTCGATTTTCCGGTGTTATAGTGGATTATTGTAGGAAACACGGATATTGGCTGGACAACGGAGAGCTTGAAAAGATTGCAGATTTTGTTGCATCAGGCGGACTTGTTAAGAAATATCAAGTAGAAATGGAAGAGGCAAAAAGCGACATAGCTCGATCCAAATTCGAAAAGACAGTAATCAGATTAGAAGAGATGCAGGATCCTTACTTAAATGAAAACAATCAATCGATAATGAGCAACGGCTTTTTCAAATTCATAGTAAAAATACTTCTTGGTTGAATCAAAACAATTATTTTGAGCTGAGATCTTTTTTCTATATTGTTCGTAAGAAGCTTGGTGACGGAAAACGCCTGCAGATTTTGCCTGGGCTATTTGGAGCTGTGAAGGAGAAGAAAATGGCAATCGGAAACAAAAAACAATCCAAAGCTGCAAAAATTACAGCGGTGATATTGTGCACTATGATGACCGTAAATTGCGGCGGCGCCGGATCGCCGGGTTCTGAAGCGCGAGTTGCAAGTCAATCTCATACAGATTCTTATCCGAAACAATCGGTAAAGGTAGTCAGGCCGAGGCCTGAGGCACCTCCACATATATTTACTCCTTCAAGTCATTCGCCGATTTACCGTCGAGATGTATCACCCGCACCCAATCTTGCTGATCTTCCGGCTTTGGAAATGCGTTTTGAAAAATGCTTTGGAAGACTCGAAAAACAACCCATTCCAATAGCAACTTCTAAACCGCCGAAAAAATATATCCCGCCCAAGAAAAAAGCCTCATCAGCAAAAAAACCCACACAACCGCACACGCCGTTGTCAGGCGCGGTTCCAAGATCACAAGTTCCTACCCCCATGGGCGCGGGCGGAGCTTCGTCAATGGGTACAGGAGCAGGTGCTTTAGAAAGCGCACCGTCTTTTTCGACTGCTCCAAGTTCAACATCCGCAGGATCTGTTTCTGAGTCAAAACAGCGTTCATCTAAACGAGATAGGTCTGAGAGATCTAAGCGTAAAGAACCATCATCTAACGCTGAAAGTGCTATGCCGGCGCAAGCAGCAATGGATATGGATTATGCCGCCGAAGCATACGAAGAATCAAACGACGATAGTCGCGCTTTTTCGACCAAAAAAATTGCTACAGAACCTGACTATCCTCAACCGGAGCCTGAACCTGAACCCGATCCGGACGATGTATATGCTGATTGGGGACAAGCTGTTTATTTATCAAACGATGACACCATGAGTCTGTCCTCTGCTCAGCGCATAATATATGCAATAGACAATTTCCAACCGTTGCCTCAGGAGCATATAAGACCGCATGAGCTTCTCAATTATTTTTCGTTTAACACAGAAGGTGTCAGAGACGGTTATGACTTTTCAGTCAAAGCAGATCTGATACCCGACCAAAAAGAGAAGGGAATCTACTCTTTGGGACTTGCAGTAAAAGGCAGGCCGGTAGACAAAATCAGCCGTCGCAACGCTGTAATAACTTTGGTGATTGATCGCTCCGGCTCAATGCACGACGAAGGCAGAATGGATTATCTAAAACGGGGACTGTTGCGAATGGTGGATGAACTAAAGACCGGGGACATGGTTCATGTGGTGCTATTTGACCATGAAGTTTGTGTGCCGACCGAAAATTTTGTAATAGGAAGGGATTCCCGCGAAAGACTTGAAAACGTTTTTTATGCACTATCACCAAGAGGAGCCACCGATCTTCATTCAGGTCTGCTTAAAGGATATGAAATTGCTGACAAAACTTATCGTAATAACTTTTCTAATCGAGTGCTGCTTATTACAGATGCGCTGACAAATACCGGCATTACTGATGAAAGCATGATTTCTATGATATCTAGATATTACGATTCGCGTCGCATACGTTTATCGGGTATGGGGGTCGGAAACGAATTCAATGATTCATTGTTGGATAAACTGACCGAGAAAGGGAAGGGAGCTTATGTCTTTTTAGGTTCCGAAGCAGAGGTGGATGCAGTTTTTGGAAATCGATTTATCTCGCTAATCGAAACCACAGCAGTGGATGTAAGGTTTAGGCTTCATTTACCTCCGTCTCTTAGAATGAACGTATTTTACGGTGAGGAAAGCTCAACCTTTAGAGAAGATGTGCAACAGATCCACTACTTTGCAAACACTTCGCAACTTTTCTTATCCGATCTGATGTCCAGAAACAAACAGCTCAGACCTCAAGATGACATCATGCTTTCTATAGAATATCGAGATCCTGAAACAGAAAACCCGCTTGTCGAAGAATACGCATTTAATTTAGGCAACATACTTAATACCGGTCTTAACGCCAAAAAAGGACGACTGATAATGACTTGGGTAGATCTCTTAGCAGCTATGGCTGAGCGTCCGCAACAATACTACGATTATTATGCAGAGGGATCCTGGCAGGACGAAGAAGGTTGGAATCGCTGCGAAAATGGAAAACAAATGTTAAACTCAATGGCTGCGGACTTGTCATATGATCCGGAGGTAACAAGAGTACGACAACTATTTGATAAGTATTGTGCAAGATTTGAAAGACCCAGACACCCGAATCGCCGAGCTGTAACTCCGCCGGACGGCTCTTGGCCCGGAGCAACAACGAATTAGTTTCCATCTTTTCGGAAGTTCTGTTCAGAACAAATCAAATGGAAATTATCTAGCGATTTATGAGGTTAGACAGCTTTTGTTTTAGCTCTAATAGGCCGATGTGTCCGGCCGCTGAAATTAGAAGAAGCTGTGTTTTGTGTCGTGCAAGATATTTTTTTAAGGACGGAGCATGATCTGCAACTCCGGTAATATCTATTTTGTTGAGCACTGCAAGTTTAGGTCTGTTGATCATTTCCTCATCAAATCTTTTTATTTCTTTTGCAAGCGCTTTGTAATCTCGTTTTGGGTCAAATTCTTCATCTCCTGTAGGAGCCAGCACAAACAGCAAGACACCTGTGCGCTGAATATGTTTGAGAAACCTGCTTCCCAAACCTGCCCCGTCAGCGGCTCCTTCGATTAGACCGGGAATATCAGCCATTACAAAGCTGGGAGTTTTCACCCCCATATCTACAACTCCAAGGTTTGGAACAAGCGTTGTAAATGGATAGTCAGCAATCTTAGGTCTTGCAGCTGAAAGCGCAGATATTAATGTAGACTTACCGGCATTGGGAAATCCGACTAATCCGACATCGGCCAAAAGCTTTAACTCCAATCGAACATTTTTAATCTCTCCGGGATACCCTGAGTCGGCTCTGCGAGGAGCCCTGTTTGATGAGGTTGTATAGTGCATATTACCGAAACCGCCTCTGCCTCCTTTTGCAGCTACTATTTCTTGCTCATCTTCAATTAAATCACCGATTATTTCATCCGTGTCTTCATCAATAATCAATGTTCCCACAGGAACTCTGATAATTTTGGGTAAAGCACATTTGCCGTGGCAATCACTGCCCCTGCCGTTATGCCCTCGGTCAGCTCGAACAATGGATTGAGAACGAAGGTCCAAAAGTGTTCCTACATTACGGTCGGCTTTAAAAACAATATCTCCGCCTTTACCGCCGTCTCCTCCGCAAGGGCCGCCTCTCGGATTTCCTGATTCTCTGCGAAAAGCAGCTGCACCGTCTCCGCCGTCTCCGGCTGTTATTTGTAAGTTAACTTCATCAACAAAACGCATTTTTAAACCTCAACTTCAACACCTACCCAAATAGAGAGCGGCGGTCAATCAAGTGCCAAGAAACAATAAAAACATAAAAGAAATTATTCTTTGTCAAATAGTCTTTTTTCTAAATATTATTCATGTTTTTAGTCAATATCCCATTGTACTTACGCATTTACTCTGCAAAAATAGGATTTTTGCCGAACAACTTGACGCTTATACATAAATACCTCAAGTTTGCACGGATTTTTCAGAAAGGCGTTTTTAAAAACTAAATGGTATATGAACCTCAATACGAGCATCGCTTTTATAGAAACCTTCCGAAAAATCGCAAACTTAATCAATTTTCAATAAAAATTATGGAGAGCGATCTTTTAATTCTTTGTGATGAAAATAGTGAAAAGATAAAGAATGTTGCAAAACAGAACTTGAGAAAAGTTAGAAGGGATATAGAGAGATATCTCTCTCAACAACCGATTTTTGCTACATCTCTTGAACCGATAGCTGTGACCGACGATGCACCTGCGATAGCGGCTGATATGGCCGAGGTCGGAAAAATTTGGAAGGTCGGTCCGATGGCCGCAGTAGCCGGTGCAATTGCTGAATATATCGGCAGAGCACTGCTTGAACATGTTAATACAGTAATAGTTGAAAACGGCGGCGACATATATGCACGCTCAGATGAACCGGTTTATTTCGGTTTGTACGCGGGCGAAGAATCCCCGTTTAAAGATTTTCTAACTTTTGCGATTAATGCAAAAAACGGTTTGGGTATCTGTACTTCTAGCGGAAAGGTTGGTCCTTCTCTGTCTTTTGGAAAGGCAGATGCTGTTGTAGCTATACATAGAAGCGCTTCTTTTGCTGATGCAGCAGCAACAGCATTGGCAAATAGAATTACTAATCCTAAAAATGTAGAAACAATTGTTGAAGAAGAAAAAAAAAAAGCTCTACTTGACGGTATGATAGCTTGTTGCGGTGACAAGTTGGGAATGTGGGGAGATTTTGAGCTGGTTAAATAGATATTCTGACCAAATAAAATGAAAGATGATTGAGGTTTCAATAAAATGGTGGAAAAAAGTGCAATACTGACGTTTCCAAAGGAACGAATGGACGGGCCGATTGTTTCTGAATTAATCAGAGAACATAAAATCGATATAAATATTCTTCAGGCTTATATAACACCGGAACAAGACGGACACATGCATGTTATTTTTAGCGGTGAAGATTCATCGGTTGAAGGAGCTATTGAGTTTCTGAAATCAATGAATGTCAGGGTTGTTTTTCCGGTGCAAAACCTTGTTTGGGAACAAGAGAGATGTGTGCATTGCGGAGCCTGTACAGGTCAATGTGCTAGCGGAGCACTCTCCATAGATCAGGAAACCTTTATGGTGTCATATGACAAATCATGCTGCATTGCTTGTGAACTATGCATTCCGGCATGCTCTTACGGAGCAATTGAATCTGTAAGCGACCATCTCAAAAGAACGGGAGAGCTGTGATGGCTAAAACTTACGAAGAAATTAACGAAAAGATAAAAAATAAAAAAGCTGTTGTCGTTACGGCCGAAGACATGATCGATATTGTTAATTCACTAGGTACCAAGGAAGCTGCAAAGAAAGTTGATGTTGTAACCACCGGCACTTTCGGTCCTATGTGTTCAAGCGGAGCAATGCTGAACGTGGGACACACTACTCCCAGAATGAAAATTCAACATGCACTTTTGAATAATGTTCCTGCATATTCGGGAATTGCGGCAGTAGATCTATATATCGGAGCGACAGAGCTGCCCGTTGATGATCCTGCCAACAAAGTTTTTCCCGGTGAATTTTCTTACGGCGGCGCTCATGTAATAGAAGATTTGGTGCGCGGAAGAGATGTATTGTTGCGAGCAAAATCCTACGGAACCGACTGCTATCCCAGAAAAGAGTTGGAGACCTTAATAAACATTAATACTCTGAACGATGCGTTTCTAATGAACCCGAGAAATGCTTATCAGAACTACAATGTTGCTGTTAACGCTAAATCTTCAAGACCCATTTATACCTACTTGGGAGTGCTGAGACCCAGAATGGGCAACGCAAATTTCAGCAGTGCCGGTCAGCTTTCTCCTCTGCTCAACGATCCTCACTATCGAACTATCGGAATCGGCACTAGAATCTTTCTGGGGGGCGGAATTGGATATGTATCATTTGCCGGAACTCAACATGATCCAAGCGGAGCCAGAAACGAAAGAGGTGTTCCTCTCGGCGGTTCAGGAACCCTTACCCTTATTGGTGATCTAAAACAAATGAAACCCGAATATCTGAGAGCTGCATCACTTACCGGTTACGGTGCATCTCTTGCTTTGGGAGTAGGAATTCCCATTCCGATTCTTGATGAAGAAATGGCTATGTACACATCCGTATCTGACAAAGATATAGAAGCACCGGTAATTGACTACTCAGAAGATTATTGGAATAATGCGGGAGAGCCGCTAGCAAGAGTAACCTATGCAGCGCTTCGTTCGGGACAAATTGAAGTAAGGGGCAAAAAAGTTAGATGTGCATCATTATCCAGCTACTATAAAGCTCGATGTATTGCTAAAGAACTAAAAAGCCGCATTGACAACGCCGAGTTTTTTCTGGGCAAGCCTGTAGACTTGCTTCCCGGGGCTGATTCCGGAAAGTCCTTTCATCTTCTCGATATTCGAACAGTTGATAAAAATGCCCGCATATCAAAAATGCATCTGAAATAACAAATGTTAGAACAGAGAAAGTATCTGCTCAAAAACGTCGGTAAAAAGCAGATGCATATACCTATAGAGTCAAAGTGATAATCAGGAAAATTCAAGTAGATTCAGAGTCTATTTCTACAGTATCTCAATTTTGTTCATGCTGATGACTAAAAAAATAAGACAATACAGATGACAGAGATATGATATATTTCAATATAGTGACTACCTTGATCGCCGAATATATTATGTCCGCCATAAAAAATGTAATTAGAATAGCTATTGTTGTGTCCTTTATATTGTGCGCGCATGCTACAGCGGCAGAGTCTTCATCTACAGTTTTGTTAATTACTTTGGCAGAGACAAAAGAAGGCCAAGAATTGGAGCGGAGGTTTTTAAATGAGCTCGGCTTGGCTCTTACTCAGTTTCAGGTAAAAAGTGAATCTAATCCGGACGGCAGTTTCGGAACAATGTTACTTTCTGAGAGACTTGCAATCATTCGCTCCTTGTCAAAAAAGCACAACGCTTCGGCTGTAATATGGATTGAGCGTTTTGAAGACAATAAGCTGCTGCTCAATCTGACGGCAATTAGTACAGGAAGAGCACTTCTTCGTATAGTCGAGGTAAAAAAAGGACCTCATTCCGAAGCAGAACTTGCTTTGGCAACCGAAGAACTGCTTGGCGAAGCTTATCTTTTTTCTCCAAATAAAACAGATAATGCGATTAGTTCTACTGTCGAAAAAGTTCGACAAACAGTTGTGTCTCTTGAAGAGTCCTCAAAAAGAAAAACTCAACATGCGATATCCGGAGGAGTTTTACTTAGCGGCGGTTTATACGAAAGAATCGGCAGTTCTTTGACAGTCGGAGGAGGAATCGGATGGATTGCAGAAACGCCTTCCGGATGGTTTTTCGGACCGTCCGTTTTTGGATTTGCCGGTCCGAAGGAACGTCTTTCAGCGGGTGTAATCAGCGGTTTTGGAATTATCGGTGAGTTTTCTTTCGGTTATCATTTTCATATCAGTAAAGTGCAGATAGGTCCGGCATTAAGTGCCGGAATAAAATGGAATCGCATGGAAGCCTTGTTTGGCGAAAACGGTACTAAACAAGTATATAAGTTGGGTTTTCGAGGTACTGTCTCTTTGGATAGTGCCGTATCTATAGGAAAACAAACTGCCTTTATTATTAGACTTGACCTCTCTTTCTTGCCGGAACGTGCTGAATTTCGGGGAGTATCCGAAAACAGCGCAGCTCTAGTCACTCCGTGGCTGGAAGGTTCAATCCTGATGGGACTTCGATTGTTTTTGTGAGTTTTGAAAATATTTGAAACATCCAAGTGAAATTAAGACATTATAATAGAGGTTAGAGAAGAATTGAGAATTGAGGATCGAAATAATTGTTGGAAGATGATGTATTAATATCGTTGGTGGCAGAAGGTGATTTAAGCCAATTGGGTGTTTTATACGAACGCCATAGCGATATGGTAAAAAGGGCACTAAGGCGTACTGCACCGGAAATGCCGATTGCAGAGGCGGAGGATTTAACCCAAGATGTATTTCTCTTACTTGCAGACAAAGCTGCAAATTATGAAAAAAGAACTCGCGCCAAAGCATATTTATACGGAATTGCGGTGAAAAAAGCATTTGCGTGGAGACGTAAAACTCTTCTTCGTCGAATGCTTCTTACCCGCGAAACCGCAGAACGAGAAATAGTGAAAAATGTATCAGAAACAACGCAGTCCGATCAGCTTGCTATGAAAGAGGCAGTGCATCAGGCATTGTCCAGATTACCGGCAAAACAGCGAGATGTTTTATTGCTTCACACTGTTGAAGGTTTCAGCGGTGACGAAGTTGCTGAGCTTTTAAAAATCAGCAGCGAGACGGTTCGCACGCGCCTTTTTAGAGCAAGGCAGGCACTTTTATCCAGTGTATACAAAAATGACTGGATGAACGTTCTCCGACAGGAGGCATCATGAAGAGCTGCTCATTTTTAGAAAACAATACAAATTGGTCCTTGGATCCCCAAATTGGGGAACAATCCGTTTTCGACCACATCCAAAATTGTCCCGATTGTCACACTGTAATCAACAAATGGAATGCAATCGATCAAGCAATTGTATCCTTGGAAACTGCTAATCCGGTTTTGGAGGAAGCCCATTCGCTTGCAAAACAACATGCAGCTCATTTGCTGGTGCAACGAGCACAACAACTACGAGATAGACCTACTCTTTTTGGTATTAGACGAAATATCGCATTGATTGGCTTGGGATTGGCTCAAACAACAGCAGTTGTTGTTATTGCTTTGGTGTTATATGCGAATAGAGACAACACTAAAGATGAGCAGAAAACTAACAATTATTATTCTGTTATTACAGATGATTTAATAACATCAAAACCTTTTGATCCCAATGTCTCGGTTGTAGCTGCTCCGTCTAATAGCAGAATAACGGTTCAATTGGGCCGTGATCTCATCGGCTTGGAAGAGGAATCTTCTTTGCGGTTTGATTTGTTTAAAGAAGACGAAACGCAAGTTTCTTTGCTTGGAGGAACTGCTTGTTTTGCTGCGGGACGTCGCAACAATCACGAGAGACTCACAGTAAAAGCCGGAAAGACGACTGTTAAGGTTCTGGGCACTCGCTTTCGTGTTACACGATTTTCAGATGAGACAATCGAAGTAGCAACGGCAGAGGGAAAAGTAAGTGTCGAAAACGACAGTCGATCTTGGACAATAGAAAAACAGCAACGCCTAAAAATTAGAGCAAACGGTGAAACAGAATTTTCTTCTCTTGATGAAGAAGATATTCGCCATATTGATGCTGCGCTTAGTTTACAGGTCGGTGTTTATACAAATAAAAAACAAGAAATTGCTAATAATGACAATTTAGGTGCCGCTGTAAACACTGACCCCATTGATAGCACTGACCCCATTGATAGTGATGATGAAAATCTTGAAATTATTGCTCCTTCAAAAATACCTTCAAAGACAAAAGCAACACTGAAAGATGATAACGAATTGAACAAGTTGCAAAATCTTGTGAGAAACGGTGAGATAGAGGAAGCAGAGGCAGCAGTAAAACTTTACCTGCAAAAAAAACCAAAGGAAGCTGCTGCATGGTCTCTTCTCGCAGACTGCAATCGTAAAGCCGGCAAATGGTCAGATGCTGTAAATGCTTTGTCAAAAGTTGAAGCTCTAGGAAGTTTTGAAGATGCTCAGCGTGCTAGATTTAGAGCAGGAGTTATTTTGCAGGACAAACTTCATTTACATGAAGAAGCTTGTCGAAAATTTGATTTGTATCTTACCGACTCAAAAGGAACTGTAAAAGCTGAAGCCATGCTTAGACTGGCAATATCAAAAAATGCTTGCGGAAAAAAAGCTGAAGCAAATCTTATTCTCAATAATATAGTAAAGGAACACAGGGGAACGGTAGCTGCAGAAAAAGCGCAAAAGATGCTGTTAACTCTATAAACTTTCAAGCCGCAAACAGTCGTACAGTCCCAAGGCAAGAGGCCTTTTTGCTATTATGGATGCAAACGTATTATGGGAGGGAGATGTTTGCATCGTTAGGGCAAATTGTATTATTCTAATTAAGGAATGAGATGATATAACCTTTTTGTAGGGAGAATATCATAATGTTACATTACGTTATTGGGTTGTTGTTTTTGTGGGTTGCAACCTTGTCTTGTAGTGAGATTTTTTTGTTCGGTGACCCTTTATCATCCGAAAAAGAACCGCCTCATGAATCAGAGGTTCCTGGTAAAGATACAGAGAATAAAATTGTTTCCTGCAATTTAGAAGAAGGTTCTACTGAGGCTGTTTTACCTCCTAAAATAAGCATTGTGGCGGCTATTGATACTTCAGCCGGCATGGAACAAGAAATTGCTATGTTTCAATCTTCAATTAACGGCTTTTATAAAACATTGACAACAAGCGGAACAGATCCTCGAATAGTTTTATTATCGGCTCTGAAAAATGACAAACAGGGTGTTTGCGTTGATGCGCCATTGGGAAGCGGAACATGTCCTGAAGACTCTAATCCTCCAAAGTATACTCATGTAGCTCAATCAATAGGTAATCGCGATGCGTTTAAAAAGATTATCGCTGTATATGATCAATGGAAAGAAGCGGTTCATCCCGACGGTCTCTTGGCTTTTCTGGTTATAACTGATGATGAATCAGATATGGATTCCGCTCTGTTTAAAAGCACCTTGGCCGAACTCAATCCGCCTGTAACATCTTTTGTTTTTTATTCGATAGCTGCCTCTGCGGAAAAAACACAAGCTTGCGAAGCAATACCCGAGGGTTTGTGTTGTGCGGTAGCCGTGAAGGAGGGGGCAATCTACAGAGACCTAGCCGTATCTTCTGAAGGATTGTTTGAAGATTTGTGTCTTCAAAATATTGACTTGTCTTTAAATCGTATTGCTAAAGATTTGACTGAAAAGGTTTGTATTCCGCCGAGCGTAGTATTCAAATAATTTTGACTAAAAGAACATCGTATAACTATACGATAGGACCGGTAGTGTCTTGAGAATCTGAATCATTGGGATCCGGGTCGGTGTCATTGTTACCGGGATCGGTGTCATTGTTACCGGGATCGGTGTCATTGGGGCCGTCATCAGTTCCGGGCTTGTCTGAATCGTCAGTTCCCGGAGGATCATCTGTATCTGTTACCCACGGATCGCATATTTCTTTTGACGGATCACACGGACAGTCTCCTGGGGTAACTGTTATAGTGTTGCTATCAGCTTTACTGGGTGATGCGTGAACATTTTCAATAATCGCTTTGTCAAAGCCGGAACTTCCAAAGGCTTCGGCATCAACCCATACCTCATACACCATACGATAATCCCATGCCTCAGCTCCTTCCGGCAATGAATAGTTTTTATCTGTTGCCGGTGAGTTTTCTAGGTATTCTGAAAGCTCGCATGCATTAAGATTTCTATCCAATGAGGTTGCAGCACCCATTATCCAAGAAGCATCTCCTACAATCATTTTACCTTCGCCCCCAAGAACTCCCAAAGTGCCGTAGCCTGATGGGCTGTTAGGATCTTCAGAAATATAATCAAGCTTGAAATGAACAGCCACGTTGCCGGCTTTATCGTACATCAGTATTTCGGCGTGATCACTTCCAACTAGATCATTAAAAGTATGGCCGCTCTTGGGCTTCTTTTTGGCATCCGGGTTTTCTTCCTTTTCCCAGCCGATAGCATTTTCTCCATAGCTATTGTCTACGAAGTACGGACTCAAGGTCAGTCTAAGGTGAACCCATTCTTTGTCATCAACAACCTCAACGACTTGTTCAATAAAGGCGGCGGGTATTGTGGTTTCTCCGCCGTAGAAACACTCCAAATCCTGATCTATCACTGTAACAACAGAAGAATCTGCCGGAGTTCCTGAACCGCATTCATCTGCTGTTTCAGGGCCTATTCCGGGCACTAGAGGATCTGCGCTTCCCGATTCTCCGCCGCCGGGAAAACTTGTGGAGCCGGTTGTACCGGAAGTTGTACCGGAATTTGAGCCTTGTTGTCCGTTTGTGCCGTTTGCATTGTCATTGCTATCGTTGCCGTCTGCATCTTCTGAATCATTTGATGCATCATTATCATTGCTGCATCCAAGACTCAAAGCGAGCACTGTTATAAGGCTGATTTTAAACCATGTTGCTTTCATGTCTCTCTCCTGTTTGTTAACTTGGGGCAAAACAATCCGTCCCTTCGAGTGCAATATGCCTCGTTGATCGGGTTGTTGCGCGTTTGCCGCGAAGCCCCGTGCCTTTAAACATTGATGTCGTGAGCATTGCCTCGCGTTTCATTTTTTTTGAGAAAAAAATGAAAATTTGCCATGTGTAGTTCTGTGTATTATAATGTAGTCAGGAAAACCACATGGAGGTGTACATGGAACCTATTCAAACAAACAGACGTCTAAATAGAAGTGAAGATATTCAAGTAGCCTTGTCCTTTCAGTTAGCGGCTACTGCCGAAAGGGCAAAATTCGAATCAATTGTATTGGCTGATGATTTGGGTTTGGTGGTTGCTGCTGCAGGAAGAAAAAGCATGTGCGAACAAATGGCGGCAGTATCTCCAATGTTGGCTTCAAATAAGCGCTCTTGGCACGGTTCTGTAAAAACGAACAAAGGTCAAGTTAGGCTATCAATAGCTCCTGTGTCAGTAGGAAAAATGAAGCTATATCTGTGTGCCTGCAACGGCGATGAAGCCGGCATTACAAGAGAGCTCTTTAACGGCGGTCAAGGTATTTCAAGAATTCTAGCATAAAATTAGTATCTTATCTCGAATTGTATTCCCACAGCAAACACGATTGCTTGCAGAGCGACGTATGTGCTAGAAGTTCTACGGTTTAGTTGGAATGAGCACCTGTCAGACAGGCTTATAGATAACCGCAGATTGGAAAACAATATGCCCATTATTAGAATACAAATGGCAAAAGGTCGCTCTCAAGATGAAAAAACAAGGTTGATGAAAGCTGTGACAGAGGCTGTACAGGAATCAATCGGTGCTCCGCCTCCGACAATCCATATAATGATACAAGAGATACCATCGGAAGATATTATGATTGCCGGACAGTTGCTGTCCGAAAAAGAAACAAAATCGAGAATATGAATTTCTGATAGCTCAGATCGGTGAGAAAAATTAGATGACAGACCCCGGAATATTGACATTATTGTTTGCGGCACTTTTTCTAGCGGCTACTCACGCACTCTCTCCTGACCATTGGTTCCCCTTTGTGGCGATTGGAAGAGCAAATAACTGGCCTTCTTCGAGAGTATTGGGACTGGCTTTTATTGCGGCTATCGGGCACGCCGGCGCATCTATTGCTGTATCTTTATTGATTGTTTTTGCCGAAAAAGGTGCTCCGAAAGAAATTGCCGAGTTATTACAAGAAATAACACCGACCTTATTGATAGTATTCGGTTTAGGATATGCGGCGATTTCTTTTTACAAATTGCGTGTCAGCAGGCACGGACATTCGCACGGTTTTTCTTTTCTAAATCGCAAATTGGGCATTAATCCTCACGACTACGAAATGCATGTTCACAAAGAAGGTGAAAAATGTGCATCTGATCACCGTCACGAACATAAATCCTGCGACTGTCCGGAATTGCCCGGACAACATATGAGCATGCGAGCGGCTTGGGCGTTGGTGATTATTTTAGGCCTTACTCCGTGTATTGCCTTGTCGCCGATTGTTTTTGCAGCACATAGATACGGCATATTTTCGGTAGGTTTGGTTAGCGCCGCTTTCGCCTTCTCCGCAGTTCTGTCAATTCTAACGGCCACATGGCTGGCTCTTCACGGTCTCAAATTAATTAAGCTTGGGTTCTTTGATAAATACAGCAGTATTGCGGCTGGGATTCTAATAGCGTTAATAGGAGTTGCCGGCCATATTTTGGAACATACCCATCATCACTAGAAAACTCCCAATGAAACAATGTTAGATTCCTAAAGCATCATGTATAATCGGCATTTAAACAGGGAAAAAATTGTCAAAAAAGCACGATAAAAACAAAAAAAGTAAGAGTCGTGTTGCTTGTTCAACTGACATCAAACAGGAATCAACCTCACATGATACTGCTGCTCAATATGGGAAATATATCTTTTTTAATAATAACGCTGATATGTTGTCTGCGGGAGCGGCTGTTCTTTTTTTCTCATTACAACTTCTCATAACAGACAAATACTTTTTCGGTTCGGGAACTGATATGGTTTCTATGGAATATCCTTTGCATTCATTTGCTGCCCAATGGATGTCTCAAGGTGTTCTTCCTTTGTGGAATCATACTATATTTGGAGGTGTTCCTTTTCAAGCCGGCGTGCACGGATATTTATATCCCGGCTTTTGGACCGCCCTTATTTTTAATACCGGATTTGATATTAAACTATCGATTGTCTTGCATCTTGTGCTTGCAGCTATGGGGGGGGCTTGGTTTGCTCGAACAAGGTGCTCTCATGTATTGCCAAGATGCTTTCTCGGTATTGTTTACGGATTATCAGGATTTCTAATACTTCACCTTTTTGCCGGTCATCGAGTTCTTGTTATTACAGCAGCCTATCTGCCCTTTATTGCCGGAGCGGCAGATAGACTTGTTCGTCTTCCGACCTTTTACAGCAATAAAAGGCTATTGGTTAAAAGTATTTTGTTTTCTGCTTTAATGATTCTTTCAGGTCACTATCAGATGATTTTTATCAGCGCGATCGGCATCTTTTTGTGGCTTACAGCAGACCGTATATTAAATGCTGAACCGAACCTTCGAATAAAGACACTGATTCGTTCAACAGCAAGCATTGCAATTCTCTTTATTGCCGGAGCTATGATAGCTGCGGTACAACTTTTACCTTCTATTGCTACAGCAGAGCTTTCTCAACGTACCGGAGAGGATTATAGCTTTGCCGCATCTTTTTCAGCATCTCCTTTGGCACTCATTACCTATTTATTTCCAAACTTTTTCGGCAATCGAGTTGATGCTTCGTTTGTAGGAGATTTTGCATTTTGGGAGTCGGTAGGATATTTCGGCATTTTCCCTTTTCTTGCTGTAATTATTGCATGTACATTACTGCCCTTTAAAAAATGGGCACCTCATATATTGATCATTATAATTGCGCTTGTTTTAACTTTAGGAGCTCACACACCTTTATTTGACATCTATCTCAAAATCGTACCCGGCGCGACAATGTTCAGATCACCCGGGAGATATACTCTTCTTATTACCCTATTTGGAGCCCATCTGGGCGCAATGTTTTTAAACGAGTTGCTTCTAGACCGATTTTCAAAAGCAAAGCTTCGAATATCTGTTTTTGTTGTGTGGGGATTTGCTGCGCTTGTTACGCTTTTTACTGCATGGTTCTATTTGTCGGACACATCTTTGGAATTTTATCGTGCTTGTTGTGACAAAGGTGCCTTACTAAGTTCAGAGTCTTTGGTTGCGCTTATGGATGTTGCTTTGTCGGATATGCTTAAGGCCTCTGCACTGTTGATAGGTTGCTCAACGGTATACTCAATTCTTGTTTTGTGTTCTGTGCGAAAAACAGTTCTTGCGGCGTTGTTAATACTGCTGACACTTTGGGATCTCAATCATTACGGTAAAAGATTTATGATTACTAAAACGCCTGACAAGTTTTCTTTTCCCACAGAAATTGCAAAAATGCTTGATTCAGAAAGCAAACCGGGACTTCGAATTATTCCTCCGGCCGAAAGCCGTCTTACCAATTATCCTGCAACAATAAATGCCTCTAATCCCGGAGGATATGATATTTTTATCGATGCCGAATACGCAGAATACCTAAATCGTTCGCAAGGAAGAAAAGCAACAGCTTTTTTAAGTATGGAGAAACTCAAGAGAGGCTCTCATCTTCTCAGCAGAATGGGAGCAGAATACTTGATAACCTCATCAAAACTTGTGAACGGACAAAATAGATTTGTTAGCGGTTTTACTAATTTCGAATTTGTCAGCAAAGCCGGCGGTTATTATTTGTATCGAGACCCTTTACCCAATCCAAGGGCAATCTTGGTTCACGAAATAGAAGTTGTTGCTGACAAAGAAATTGCATATCAAAAACTGAGTTCGCCTAATTTTAACATGCAAAGAACGGCACTGTTAGATGATTCTTTGCCTGACGATTTCACACCGCCTTTACCTTACAATCAAGGTGCTGAAACTGCCCAAATTATGCATTTGTCTCCCAATCGAGTTGAGATAGACGTTCGAGCAGAGACGGATGCCGTGTTGGTAATATCTGATTCTTTTATGACGGGATGGTCTGCAACTGTTAACGGCAAAGCTGCACCTATCGTTCGCGCAAATCAAATAATGAGGGCTGTTCCGTGTCCGAAGGGTGAGTACACGGTCGTTATGACCTATCTTCCTGCATCATTTATTATTGGAGCTATTGTTTCTATTATATCTATAATTGCTATATCGGCAGTAGGTTTTTACTATTCATTGGGGGACAGGGTCAGTTCTCCTTTGTCCAAAGATATTTCATAGTATCCGTGATCACTCCAAGTCAACTCTCTTCCTCTCTGTGTAAGCCTTCCTCCGTCTACTGTAATCCTTAGATATTTATTTGAAGGAAAATTCTTCGGCAAGGTCCAGGTCCATACTGTTTTGCCGTCTGATATTTTGGGTGTTACTGATGAGACAACTTTTTGCCCAATCCAATAAGCACCGATATTTGCCATAGTGTCAACCCACATATCTTTAAGCGATTTTGTATGCTCAATGCTTTGAGTAATGCTATCCAGTTCCACTCCGGCATACCAGTTGGCAGTGGTAGGCAGAATAGAGTGGAAGCAGTAAATTATCCACGATCCCCTATTATAAGCTGAGTCTAAATCTTTGTTTATGTCATCTGCTGTTTCTCCTCCGGCTGCCATTTTTGCCGGAAGATTAAAGGGGTTTGAGTTTCCCAATGGAGCAATAAATCCATTGTTCACTCCCCGATTTAAAAAGAAATAGTCCTTAGCAATATCGCTCCAGCCTCCGTCTCCAAAGGGTGCGGCCATGGTCCGTACTTCTTCTTGGCCGAATTTTTCCTTTATATAGTCGTTGCACAGCTCAATTTCTTGTTGAGCGCTTTCGGCAGCTGTTCCGAAACCGCAACCTGTAAGGTTTGCATAACAGTGATGGGCGGTATGATTTCCTATTTCGTGACCGTCTGAAACCGCCTTTGCCCAAGTTGTATCAAAATCGGATGCACCGGCTGTTCCGTTACTGGCAAAAAAGGTCATTCGCACACCCGTCTTCTGAAGAGCATCATAGTGCGCGATATGAGAAGGTTGAGAATCATCAAAAGTATAGGAAGCGGCAGCTTTGAAACCGGCCCAATCCAAAATCTTAAGATTTTCGGCGGTGCCCGTGGGTTTTGAAAGGTCATAAACAGGAGGTATCGGCATACCGGATATGTCAGCTTCAATCGGACCGTCCGGTTCTGAATCACTGTCGGAATTGGTGCAAAATGCCGCGCATTCTATGTCCTGACAATCAGTTGCACCGTCTTCATCATTATCGATTCCATCTTTACACAGGGTTTCAGTATTCTCCATCTGAGACTCCCCCAAATCACCTCCGCAATTTAAAACAAGTACAAAAGTTAAGTTTATCAACAAAGAAAATAGATTGGTTTTTTGATTCATATTATTTAACCTCCAATAGTTCTTTTAATAGTAGTACTATTTACAATCGGAATTAAGTGAAAAACAAAAGATCAATCGGCTCAGCTTTTTCATTCTGACGTTCTTCTCTTTCTCTATGGAAAGCTGTGCCAAGACAAGCGCAATAGATTGACGACGTATGGGGCATTAGTTATTTTGCCGGTCGGTAAAAAGAGAGCTTTTCTTCTTTTGTGACTATCGTTTAATAATATTATGAGATGAAAGGTATTTGTTATGAAGTATTTAAATAAGTTGAAATATCCAGCTGCTCTTATTTTTAGCGGTATTTTTCTGTTTGCCTGCGATTCCAATCCTGACGGGCCTAATAACTTGGTGAAATCTAAAGATTCCGATTCTGAGTTAGATTCAGACGAAGGAGATACCGAAATACCGGAAGAATTTCTCAAATGCGCTTTTGGAACAGGTGAATATAGAAATTATTTTTGGGAAATAGGTTATTCAGAAGATGCTATCGAAGCGAAGCTGGAAACCGCATGGAATAGTCTGTTTAAGGGAAATGCCGAAAACGAAACTGTTTACTACGAAGCAGGTGAAAATGAAGACGGCATATTGGCCTATATTATGGATGTGGCCAACAACGATGTCAGAAGCGAGGGTATGAGCTACGGCATGATGATTGCGGTTCAGATGGACAAAAAAGAAGAGTTTGATGCCTTATGGAACTGGTCAAAAACCTTTATGTGGCACGGAGATGAAAGCCATCCGTTTTACGAATATTTTGCATGGAGCTTGGATACAGAAGGCAATTCATTTGACGACGCTCCGGCACCTGACGGGGAAGAATACTTTGCAGCAGCTTTGTATTTTGCAGCCGGCAGATGGGGTAACGGAAAGGGAATTTACGATTACAAAGCTCAAGCAGACAGGTTGGTTTCAGCGATGAAAAACCGTGAATCGATTTACGGGGAGTTTATGGATAGAGGAAGTTCGGCCTCGGATTCCGGAGCAGCTATTTTTAATTCGAAACATAAAATGGTCAGATTTTCTCCAAGAGCAGGATACTTTGCCTCAGCACAAGGAGATCATACCGATCCTTCTTACCATCTTCCGGCTTTTTACCAGCTTTGGTCATTCTTCGGTCCCAAAGAGGACAAAAAATTCTGGGCTGAGGCTGCAGATATCAGTCGTGATTTCTTCCAGGCAGCCGCTCATCCTGAAACTGCTTTAACACCTGACTACGCAAATTTTGACGGAACGCCGGTCGCAGCTTCATGGAATGCGGATACAGCCTCGTTTGGACCTGACGCCAGACGCACAGTAATGAATTGGTCCATGGACTGGGCGTGGTTTTGTACAGACGAACGAGAAAGAGAACTTTCAGACAAACTACAAGAGTTTTTCAGTTCACTGGAGCAGCCCTATTCGGCAAATTATCAATTGGACGGAACGCCCTTATCGAACAACTACTATTCTCCAAGTGTAGTAGCCATGAACGCGGTTTCCGTGCTTTCGGCCACAGATGAGCATTTGTCGGCAGACTTTACTCAGGCTCTATGGGACCTACAGATACCAAACGGACGCTATCGCTACTACGACGGCATGCTCTACATGATGGCCATACTTCACGTAAGCGGCAATTTTAGAGTTTATTCTCCTTAGTAATAAGCACAGAGTGTTTGTCTCCAAAAAATTCCTAAGATGACAACTTAACAAAACCGTCTACTAAAAGCCTGCAAACAGAAGTTTCTGTGGCAGAAGTTCAGAAAGGTTGTTGTGCTCTTTCTTGTAAATCGAGACATGTCTGCTACCGCCCTTCGGGCTAAGGCGAGATCTTTGTATTCTGGGCGTATTCTGGGGAGTGTCCCTTATCCATACGATACAGATAAATGCCGCAGAGGATGCGTCTACTGCTACTCAAAAGCCGGCGGTTTGTAGATTATTGAAAGTAAATACAAACCTTAATCATAGAGTTTTTGCTATTGCTTTAAAAAGAATGAAATACAAGAATCTAATTCAGAGATTTAAAAACCTCATTAGGGGTTGCAGCAAACATAAGGTTTTCTATTAAAGACTCAATGGTATAGGCATCTCTATCCAAATATATTTGCATCCATATTCTCCATTTGCTCTAGAGTTTTGTCATCAAGACGTATCTCGTCCAGCATCAAATATTTAAAAGACGGAATGTATCAGCCCAACACTGGAAGTAATGAAGTCTGTAATCCCGAAGGGGTTTCCCATACCAGCCCAGTGCATCGCACTGGGGTTTGGTGATTAAAAGATAGTACAAGCCCTGTAAAGGGCGTTCCATATGGGCCGCACTTACAGTGCTTATATTCTTTCTATTTATCTATTCCCGGCGCGATGCGCCGGGCTAGTATGGAACCGCCCCTTTGGGGCTCAAGAGCGGACTTTACTCAATACAACGTCAATCTGTGAGTTCTACAAGTAGATATTTTCTTTTGGTTACGCGAAAAATAACAAGCAAATGCCGGCGGCGAAATGAAGGCAAAATAATTTGTGCCCATTCGCCGCCAATAGAAAAGC
>CAYWLQ010000071.1:0-26464 GCA_964458775.1 uncultured Myxococcales bacterium
CTGGGAATAGGTCCGGACGATGACGGAATCTTGCTGCTTAACGGAGAAACCGATGCACCTCTTGGAACGCCCATTTCAAAAGCTCTTGATTTGGAAGACTGGATTTTAGAGGTTTCAATAACGCCGAATCGTCCTGACGCTTTAAGCCATAGAGGAATTGCTCGGGAAATTTGTCTACTGTATCAAAAACCGTTTAGTCCTCCTGAACTAAAAAAATCAAAAAACGAAGGTCCTGCTGTTTCGCAGTTGGCCTCGGTAGAAATAGTGTCTCCCGATCTGTGTCCCAGATACGGTGCGGCAATTGTAACCGGAGTTTCCTGGAAACCGTCACCGTTCAGAACAAGATACAGGCTGTACAATTTGGGTATTAGGCCGATTTCAAACTTGGTGGATGCTACCAATTTGATGATGCTGGAATACGGTCAACCGGTTCACGCTTTTGATCTGGATTGTCTTTTGGATCATCGCATTGTCGTAAGAAGAGCTTCAGATAAAGAAACCATGAAAACCCTGGACGGACAGGAAAGGGTGTTTAATCCAGACGATTTGTTAATTTGTGACGGTAAAAAGCCTGTCGCGATTGCCGGTGTTATGGGAGGGCTTGATTCCGGGGTTACAGAAAAAACATCTCGTGTTCTGATCGAATGCGCATATTTTAATCCGGCAAGTGTTCGAAGAACTTCTAAGCGTTTAAAGCTTTTTACGGATGCAGCATATAGGTTTGAGCGAGGTGTGGACCCTAAATTGGTTCCGCAGGTAATGGATGCGACGGCGAGTAAGATCATTGAGCTTGCGGGCGGAGTTCAGGTTCCTCAAAATATCGATTTGTATCCCAGGCCGATTAAAACGCCAATCGTAAGATTTCGGCCTAATCGCTACAAGGCTATTATAGGTCATTCTGTTCCGGTCGAAGAGATGGCGCGTATATTAAGCGGTATCGGTGCTGAGATTGGTCTTGAAAACGGTGAGTTTGATGTGGTTGTACCAACCTCAAGACCCGATATTGAGCGAGAAGTTGACTTAATAGAAGAAATTGTAAGAATTAACGGTTTTCAAGATGTTCCTGAAACTCTTCCAAGGCTTTCTTGTCTAAAACCTGAGCGTCCTCAGTTCGAAGCAGAACGCAGAGCTGTTGAGTTGCTGGCCGATTTAGGTCTTATGGAGTCGATATCATATTCGTTTGTGCCTCGTGATATGCTGTCTCTTTTAGGGATGAATGATAATGTGGTTGAGATTGCCAATCCGCTAAGCTCCGAACGCTCAGCAATGCAGACTACTCTTTTGGTCGGTCTTTTAGAAAACCTAAAGAGAGCCATGACACGTTTCTTGCCGGGAATTAGACAATTTGAAGTAGGAAGAACTTTTCATCTGTCAGGAGGAGAGCTTCCTATAGAAAAGACACGTGCTGCCGCCATCATGAGCGGTCCTTGTCCGACCTGGGTTGGAGAAACAACCAGAAATGCCGATTTCTACGACATTAAGGGAATACTTGAATCATTTGTTCTTCAGTATTGCGGTTTTGAGGCTTCTCTTGTACCGGCTGAAAATATTTCTTACCTACATCCCAAAAGAGCATGTCGTGTTTTTGTCAATAATTACGAAGTGGGCGTGATAGGAGAAATGCACCCTGCGGTTCTTTCAAAATTAAAACTGCAAAGAGGCGTTGTGGTTTTTGAAGTTGAAATAGAACCAATGTGGAACAACAAACGCCGTTCACAAGCAGCCAAACTGCCTGAATTTCCTCCTATGACCAGAGATGCGTCTGTTGTAGTGAGAGAAGACCTCGATGCCGGTATCGTTTTGTCGGCCTTAAAAGACAGTGCAGGCACCTTGGCTGAGTCGGTCGGGATATTTGATGTTTACACAGGAACACACATTCCCGAAGGCAAAAAGTCCTTGACGTTTTCTATTACCTACAGAGCACCTGACAGAACCTTGACCGACGAAGAAGTTGACAAGGTCCACACCGCCGCTGTGTCAAACCTAGTTCAACAGTTTGATGCCAAGGTTCGCTAGAATTAAAGGCGGGATATCTTACTGTAATTGCACCGGTCGGTGCCAAGATATTTGTCGGAAACTGGGAGCGAGGAGTTGCTCCTCTATCGAAGCCTCTTTGTGTTAACGCGGCTTTGGAGCAGATTGTTCGAGTTGAGCTTCCGGATGGTCGAGTATATATCTGTCGACCTGACATCTGTTGAAAAGCCGAATAATGAACTAAAAACTGTAACAAACAGCGGATCAGAACAAAAATTAAAGTCAGAGCTTTCAACAGAAAATCAACAGTCCGGTCAATCCGATTCTAGAGACAAATATAAACACGGCCTCAAGGAGTTGCAGTATTTGTATCTTGGCAATAATCAAATTACCAACCTCCAACCGCTTGTAGACAATAGCGGCCTTGGAAGCGGGGATAGTGTAGATTTGATCAGTAACACGTTCAGTTGCATTACTCCGTCTAATGTCA
Organism: uncultured Myxococcales bacterium; assembly: GCA_964458775.1. Lineage (GTDB taxonomy): Bacteria > Myxococcota_A > Polyangia > JAAYKL01 > JAAYKL01 > CAYWLQ01. The sequence continues at coordinate 2,465 of CAYWLQ010000071.1, forward strand.
AAGAAGATTATGATACGCTTATTACTCGCGGTGTTAACGTAACTGTTAGCTGCAATTGGTAGCAATAACCGAAGGCCAAGCCGAACGTCAAAAAGAAATAAATCAGAGCTGTAGCTTTATGATTCTAAGTTTTTGCGAAGCTGTCTTTGGGCGAGATATTTTTTAAAAAACCATATAAACAAAGAACCGAAAAGACCTCCCAAAAAATCTGCTGCAACATCTCCCATTGATGATGATCTTCCCGAAACAAACATTTGGTGAAATTCATCCGCAAGACCTATTGTACCCACTATAGCAGATACCCAAACAACAGATAGAATTTTACCTTTTAAGCGATCATGGATACCCAATTGCAGCAGGACTCCAATAATTGAGTAAGCAAGAAAATGTGCTGCTTTGTCCCATATTGAAAAGCCTAAGTTTGCTAACGCACTGCCTGGAATATGCGAAATTGTGGACAATAAAGAAAAATAAAGGGCGGCAGCGAGTAAATAAACTTTTTTAAACGATTCCTGTTTACAGGTATTACATTTTGTATTTTCCAAATATTTCATCAGGAAGATTTTCTAGAAAATCCTCTGCCAATTCTTCAAGGTTGGTTGATATATTGCTGTCTTCTCTTAGTGCGTCTGACAGCACATTTTCTGAAACAAATATAGGGGCATCACATCTCAGTGCCAAAGCAACAGCATCGGACGGTCTTGCATCCAGGTCGAAAGAGCTGTCATTGCGGACTAATCTGATGTCAGCCAAGAAGGTTCCCTCTTTAAGATCTCTAATTTTAACCCAAGCAACCAGCATTCCTGCTGCATCTACGACGTCTTTTAATAGATCGTGGGTTACAGGACGACCCAGTGAAATTTTTTCGGAGGCGGCAGCTATGGACAACGCTTCCGACTGTCCTACCCAAACCGGCAGAACCCTTGCTTCGTCTTCTGTCTGAAGCAATACCACAGAAGCAGAGGTTTGAGCGTCATATAAAACTTTCCATACTGTTACTCGAATATCTTTCAAGTTACGCTTCCCGGAAAAACACCCTCCAAACAATGAGGCAGAGTGCGTACAATTTCGACCTTTACCAGTCGACCTACCCAGTCGTCAATTATACATCCTTCGGGTTGCTTTAGGTTAACTATTTGAAAATTTCGAGCGCGACCTGTAAGTTGCCCAGGCTGTTTTGCCTGACCTTCAACTAAAACTTCCAATATCTTTCCTACTAAGTTATTTTTGTGTTCGCTCTCAATTTTGTTGATAAGAGAATGCAACACGTTTAGCCGCTCAGCTTTTTCGTCAGACGGAACATCGTCCTCCATAGCAGCAGCAGCGGTTCCGGGCCTGGGTGAATATTTAAAAGAAAAAGCTCCAAAAAAGCGAACATCCTCTACAAGCCTTAGTGTGTCTTCAAAATCGCTCTTCGATTCTCCGGGAAATCCGACAATGATATCAGTTGAAATTGCAAAATCTGAATTTACAGCTCTTAGTTTTTGCGCAACCGCTTTTACAAAATCCGAAGTGTAGCCTCTTTTCATTGCCGAAAGGATTTTATCAGAACCGGATTGTACCGGAAGGTGTATGGCTTCGCAAAGTGTAGAAAGAGATGAGTATGCGTCGATAAGATCATCGGTCATGTGTCGAGGATGCGGAGAGGTAAAGCGAAGACGCTCCAATCCGGGCAGGTCGTTTAGAATAGAGAGCAGTTTAGCAAAGGTAACGCCGTCTTTCTTATAGCTGTTGACGGTCTGTCCTAAAAGAAACAGCTCTTTAGCGCCGCCGGCAATCAACTGCTCAGCCTCTTTTACAATACCCTCAACATCGCGATAGCGCTCCTTGCCGCGAACACTAGGCACAATACAGTAAGCGCAATGGCGGCTGCATCCCTTCATGATGGTAAGAAACGCAGAAGGACTGCCCGAAGAAGAAATAGTGCTCAAAGGAAGAAAGTCTTCAGGTTTTCCTTCGTCAAATCCGGTAACGGCCCTTCCTTGAAGACGATCCGCGATGACATCCTGTACCAGCGAAGGCAACTCACCGTAGTGATCGGGACCGATCATCAGATCCAACGAAGGAATAGGCTTTAGCAGTTTGTCCCCCTCCTGCTCTGCAAGACAACCGACCATGACCACCACCAAATTGGGATTTCGCCTTTTATAAGTGCACATCCGACCCGCTTCAGATATCGCCTTGTGAGAGGCTTTATCTCTAACAGTGCAGCTGTTGACGACAATAACGTCAGCATCAGTTGGAACATCAGTTAAAGTAAAGCCGTGAAGTCTCATAATATCGGCAATACGCAATGAGTCATGAACATTCATTTGGCAACCGAAGGTGCGAATAAAGAGTTTCATAACGATAGGAAGTGTCAAAATCAAACCAAAAGGTCAATGGTATAAATAGTTCTCATCCCCAAAGTGAGTGTTTTAGATTAGCCGCTCATTCATAGCGGCTGCGTGCGACAAAATGTGGTAAGTGCCACACGTACACAATATTTTATGACGCACATCTGACGCACCCGGTTGGCTTTTTCAGAACTCCACTTCCTGGATGACAAATTACAGACAATACAGCTGTTTTACGCTTTGGCTTCTGATTGATAGAATTCCATTAGGATTTTTGCAACTTCCGGTCTGGCAAACTCTTCTGGTAAGGCTTCTCCGGCGGCGAGCATATCTCTTACTTTGGTTCCGGACAGCATAACCCAGTCTTCTTTTGTGTGATCGGGTGCGTCTTTCATCATAACTACTTTGCCCAGTTTTTTTGACCAGGCTGTATGATCGGCCTTGAATATTTCAATTTCTAAAGAGCCGCGAGGGACTTCTTCATCAAAGATTTTCTGGGCATCAAAACCGCCGTAGTAAGAACCGACTCCTGCGTGGTCCCTTCCTACTATAAGATGAGTGCAACCGCAGTTTTGGCGAAATACCGCATGCAGTACAGCTTCTCTGGGGCCGGCATACATCATGTCAAAACCATATCCTGTCACGAGTACTGTTTTAGGCGGGAAATAGACTTCGACCATTTTTCTGATGGAAGCATCTCGCACATCGGCTGGAATATCTCCGGCTTTGAGCTTGCCCAACAGCATATGAATTAGAATTCCGTCTGCTTTTACTTCTTCTTTGGCCATACGGCAAAGCTCTTCGTGGGCGCGGTGCATGGGATTTCTGGTTTGAAAAGCTACAACTTTATTCCAGCCCAAAGATTCTATTTGATTTCTAATTTCAACAGCAGTTCTAAAAGTGTCTGGAAACTCTGTGCTGAAATAAGAATAGTTTAGAACCTGAATCGGCCCTGAAACCGCGATGTTACCTGCTGAATTAAAAGCTGCTACTCCCGGATGTGCGGGATCATCTGTTCTAAAAACTTTTTGTGTCATAAGAGCCATTTGCTCTTTTGATACTTGTTCCACTGCGTTAACTGTCTGAATAGCGATAGGCGGATTTCCTTCAACGTTGGGGTCTAAAAGCGCAATGCGATCACCTTGCTTTATGCTTTTTGAATCAGGAATAAGATTGAGAACAGGCGTAGGCCAAAAAAGACCTGAGGTTGTGTGCATTTTCTCAGCTACATTTACGGCATCGGCAACATTCATGAAACCGGTAAGCGGATTGAAGTATCCGCTTCCCAGCATGACGGCATTGCCTGCCGCAGCAGAAGAAATAACAACTGAAGTCAAACCGGCTGCTTCTTTTGTTAATTTAGTACGCTCCGCTTCATTTTGAACATAAAGCGGATTTAGTTTTTCAGATCCATGGGGCTTAATCATTTATATCTCCTTTGTAGCACCTTGTTCATAAAAACACTCTTTAAGTGATTTTTGACAGGTTTCATTATCTTACTATTAAGGTCCTTGAAACCGAAATAATGTAACTTTTTTTCAACAATATTTTCTTTTTTTCAGCTTTGTATAAAGATATCAGTCTTTTCAACAAGAAGACAAAAGAAGACAAAACATAAATCAAATACACGACTATCTTTTTACGCCGGAAGCATGAACAAATTTCTGAACAGCCATATCATCGGAATCAGCAAGTTCTGAGGGTTTACAGGTTACTCTGATTTTACCTTCGTGCAGCATGCTTACCTGTTGGCCGACATCAAGACAAGTGGCCATATCATGTGTAATAACAATCGAAGTTACATGAAACAAATTATCGGTCTCCATAATCAATCGGTCTACATTTCGAGCTCCTAAAGGATCTAAACCTGCTGTCGGCTCGTCATAAATTAAAATTTCCGGTTCATTTATCAGCGCCCTGGCAACACCTACTCTTTTCTTCATACCTCCGGAAATATTGCCGGGATATCGATTAGCAGCGTCGGCCACACCCAATTCGCTGAGTTTGGTCATTACCTTTTCGCGAATTATTTTTCTCGAAAACCCGCCTCTTTCTCTTAGAGGGAAAGCCACATTATCAAAAACTGTCATTGAATCAAACAAAGCTGCCCCCTGAAACACCATTCCGAATCTGGAGCGAACCGGGCCGAGTTTCAGTTCACTTAGTGCGGTTATTTCCTGATTATCCAACTTTATAGAACCGCTATCCGGTCGGTCCAAAACAACCAAATGCCTCATCAATACAGTTTTCCCGGCACCGGAACCGCCTATGATGATGTTGCGCTTTCCTCGTAGTATTTTTAGATTAACGCCTCTGAGTACATGATTGTCTCCCCAGCTTTTGTGAAGCTCGGCAACGACAATTTGCGCTTCGTCGCGATCAGGCATGGATGTTCCTGACGGGAAGTCTGACGGTAAATAAAGCTCCTTGCCCCGGTTTGCTCTTCACTGAAATATCGCCTTTATGCTCAGTGAGAATATTTCGAACAATAGACAAACCCAATCCGGTTCCCAAACCTTCGGGTTTAGTGGTAAAAAACGGTTCAAATATTAAGTCCAAATTCTCCGGTAAAATACCTGCTCCGTTGTCTTCGGTTTCGATAATTATTCTACGTTCTGATTCCATACGAGCCGACATTCTGATTTGTCCTCCGTTTTTCATCTCGATTGAGTGACAGGCATTGGTTATCAAATTAACAAACACCTGCTCCATATGTCCGCTAATGCCGGTTATTTTTCCGAGATTAGGATCGATTTCCAATACCACAGCGGCCTTTGCATGATCGATAAGGTGCTCACAGAAGGACAGTGCACGCTTTATCAGGTGTCCAAGATCCAGTTGTGAAGGCTTTTCTTTCGAAGGACGACCGTAAGCAACCAACTCCCTAGTAAAAGTTTGAATTCGTGTTGAAGCATCAATTATTCTTTTTATCTTCTCAATATCAGAAGGTTCTATAACACCGTTCAGTTTCTTGAGCAGATAGTTTGCGTATACTGCAATAAAGGTCAAAGGATTACTTACTTCGTGAGCCACTCCGGCAGCTACCTGACCGAGCGTAGCTAATTTTTCTGTATGAATTATTTGTTCCTGAAGACTTCTGAATTCTGAAAGTTCTCTGCCCACAAGAATAACTCCCTCTACATCATTGTCAGGAGAAATAACCGGCGAAAGGTCAAAAACAATTTCGGCATTGCCGTTTCGATTTTCTCTGACAATGTGTACGGCTTGATTGGAATTTTTTTCTCCCAAGCAAGTACAAAGCAGAGTATGTTCAAATTGCTGTCTTTCTGACTCCGCTACAAACGAAATAAAATCATTTCCCAAATACCGGTCACGAGGTCGACCTGTCTGAACTTCCAATGCGCGATTTACTATTAATACTGAACGATCGCGATCCAGCACTGCAATAGGCGTTGCAGCCTGATCGACGATCTTGGCGAGATAGTCCTTTAGTAATGTTGTCTCGGCAATAACTCTGGTATTCCTAATCGAAACGCACATTTGATTTGCAACCGTAATAGCAGCTCCGCGCTCTATTTCGAGTAGATGAGCATTATTTACGTATTCAAAATGCAATAGTCCAAAGAGATTTGTTCCGTCATATAAAGGTACATCAAAACCGGTTACTGCATCTTCGAAAACTGGAAGATATTCTTTGGTAATCCAAATATCAGCTTTTTTCAGCAAAACCATAGCATCTTCATTATCAAGAGCGCTTTCAGTCTGTGCCAATTTGGTTATTCTTACGTGAGAACGACTTTCCTCTCGAAGTCTTCCGTTAGCATAGACCTGTTGAAAGCTTAGGGTTTCATTGTCAAATAGCTTTATGCACAGCAATCGACCGGGAAACAGCTTTTCATATACGTTAATAAAAAGAAGCAACAAATCCTGTTCTGCCATTGGATGTTTGAGAGCGTGAGAAATATCGTTAAAGACCTGAACAATACGCTCATTTAAGGACTTAGAATAATTATCACTAAACTCAAAAGTAACAAAGGGCGCAAATATCATTGCTTTCAATAATCCAAAATGGCTCAAATACACCGAATATTTCTTATCGGAAATTAAAACAATCTTTGTGCTGTAATCCTTTGCGCAATTGTGAAAAATATCAGTTGTTTCTTCTTTTTCCGGTTTTACAAAAACAGAAAGATTTTGACCTGTCGGAATGTTCTCCTGTGCAATGCAGCGCAAAAACAAGTCGTTAGACCAAAGAATCTCGCCTTTGTTGTCGGTAACTACGCAAGGAAGGGGAACTCTTTCAAGTCCAAAAACAAAGTTATTACAGACTTGGTTGTCAAACATTTGCAGTGTATCCCGGCAGTTTAAGCATAAAACTCTAATATATCTCCAAACATAAATATCGTCTTCTCTATAAAAAGATGCAAGATTTTGTACAAGGTGTAGTGTCCATTTCAGAAATCCTGTCGGGAACAGATCATAAAATAGTTGAAAGGTTTATCTACTCAATTGTGATCATCAAAACAAGCAGACTACAGCAATAAATTTCTTACAGCTGTCCTGGTTTTTTTACACATATAAGATGGAGCAAAATGACAACATGGTTTTTGTACATAATTACAAGGAGTTATTCTTGTGCAAATCAATCATCGCTGACGGCACAGAAAATGCTTGTTGTTGCAAACAGGTATTTATTGATAGCGAAAGGAAACTCTAAATGTACTATATAAAAATTACAAAATTAAAAGGAGCAGTCACCTCCACGCTGATGTCAGTTATGCTTACAATAGGGTGTTTAGCCGGTTGCACGGAAAGCGATTTTGTTTGGGAAGGTATTAAACCGGTGTCAGTCAGTCACGCTTTGAACAAAATGGATTCCTGTAACAATTATTTGGAATATGCCAAGACAACGGCAATCCAGCTTATGACCGCTGAGTTGGAACGTAATTGTCGAGATACAATCGAATATTTGTCACAAGGACCGGACGAGCGCTGGTTAACTCCTACTGCCAATGAAGACTCTACAGCTTCCGGTGATTTTGAAGCTGATACAGGTGCGCCGGGAGGATCCAAAGATTTTAGTGATACAAACACACAAGAAGAAGGGGTAGACGAAGCCGACCTCGTAAAAACAGACGGGGACTATATCTATACAATTAGCGGAAAGGATCTTGTTATTATTTCTATTTCTGAGACCGGCGAACTTGCAGAAACAGGAAGAGTTGCTTTGTCGGGCAGAGCGGTTGAGCTTTATCTTTACAAAAACCTGATTGCCGCATTCTCGTCAGTTTCACAAGATGAGGTCCCTTCGTCGCTTCATTTACCGTCCTCTTCTCAATCGACATCCCAATACTCTGATGCAAAGCCGGAATATGACGGTTACTATTCAGACAATAGCTACTCGGTTGTTGATGTTGTCGACATTTCTGACAAAACAGCTCCGGCTCTTGTTAGAACAATACAGTTTGCAGCGCGTTATGTTTCGTCCAGACGCATCGACGGCACTGTCAGAGCGGTATTTAGCACTCCTATTAATGCTTTATATGTTCCCACTTGGATAGACGTACCTTATTGGGATATGCCGGTAGAGCAGGCTAAGAGAAAAGTAAAAGAAGCCTGTAATGCTAGATACGAAGAAAATTTAAGAATAATAAACAAGATAACTCTTGATGACTTACTGCCGTCCATGATCGACTCAATTGACGGCGAAACCAAAGAGCTAACAACATGTACTGATATTTACGGCCCGGAAACACCGGCAGGTTCCGGAATGCTTACCCTTGCAACTTTGGATCTGGAAAACCTTGCTGATAAAATCGAAACACTGGCCGTAATTGGAGAAGAAGGACAGGTATATTCATCAACAGAAGCTCTATATTTGACCACTTCCTCTAAATATGTGCTAAGCGCCAGGGCTTCAGGGCTTTGGGAAGAGGAAACCTCAGGTCTTTACAAATTTGACATATCAAGTGATCCTAAAAAAACAGTATACAGAGGAAGCGGAACCGTTGAAGGGCGATTGCTCAACCAGTTTTCTCTCGGAGAATATGAAGGATACCTTAGAGTAGGCACCACCAGCGGTTCTGCTTGGTGGGGAGAAAACAGCCTTAACAACCATCTGACTGTTTTCAAAGAAGAAAACGGCAAGTTAGTAGTAACCGGAAAACTCAGCGATCTAGGGCAAGGCGAGGAAATTTATTCGGCACGTTTTATAGGAACAAGAGGTTTTATGGTTACCTTCTTCACGACGGATCCGTTGTATACTTTTGATCTCAGCGATCCGACTTCTCCAAAGACCGTTGGTGAGTGGCACGGTCCCGGCTTCTCTACCTATATGCATCCCTTCGGTGAGGACAAACTGATAACCATGGGAAGAGATGAATACCAAAGAACCGCGATTTCGCTCTATGACCTAAGCAATTTTGCAAACCCAGTGCTTTTGGAAAGACAACCGTTGGTAGGAGAGAATTTTGAAACTTCAGCCTTATATGAACATCGCGCCTTTACGCTCAATCAGTCATCAGGCTTGTTGTTGCTTCCCTATTTTGACTGGTCATCATCAACAGGTGTGCTCATGTATCAAATCACAGGAAACGAAATTGACTTGGCCGGCATGATGAACATGGAAGGTAACTATTCAATAGAAGGTCCTGCTCGACGAGCCATGTACAATGGGGATACTGTAATAGGAGTCGGTGCCTGTCGAATTACGTCTGCAAAAATAGCTGAACCCCAAAACACTATTTCCTCGATAGTGACTTATAAGGATGCATGCGAATTTCCTTATTGGTACTACTAAGGGAATTAACCTTATCCGAATAACGAATACTTTATCGTAAACACTTTCGACCACGACCGGATTGCTAATTAATCCTTCGAACTTCGGTTTTGCAATAGGGGCAATTGGTTGCGGTTCCGTCTAACGTCGGAGAAAAGGATGAGTTGCATCCGGGACAGGGAATGGTCGGTGCCGCTGAATCAAGTGTGTGACCGCAGTACTCGCAAACCGTTTTTTTTGCGTTTGCCGGAACAGTAAGTTTGGCACCGCAATCAACACATGAGACGACACTGGATTCCTCCGAAGAAAGAGCATCGACTGTTATGTATTCACCTACAAGTCCGGTTCTTTCAAGAAGCACTTTCGCTTGGTCTTCGGTTATCATCGGCAGCCATGCTTGAACAAACAAGGAATTTCCGATACGTCGCGGTATGTCAGGATGAGTTTTGTCCGGAAAACGTTCGTAAATTCCTTTTTCCAGGCATAGTTTGTCCATATATATCTGATGTGCAAAGGTTGCTTTGCACAATTGTTCCCAGCCTGCCGAACCGACTCGATAAGCTCCGCCATCAGTCATAGCCCATTGAAGAGAGGCCATTGCTTGTTGAACCTCGGCTTGTAGTTTTTGGGCTTGAGCATCAAATTCTCCTGCTGTGTAAGATCTAGCAAGGAAGGAAATATATTGTTTGCGATATTCAGGCTCTTTGGCACGAGGAGGAATTGCATTCGGACAAGCATCCACCCAAGCTCTAAATAGCTTTTTTTGTGCCTTTCTATATGCAGACTTATCTCCGGCCGCCTTGGCCTGTGCCAAGATCGGTTGCATTTCTGCTACCAGCTGTTGATACACGGGACCGGGTTGTGCAGCTGGATTTTCTTTAGCTTTTTGAAAATCATAGTCGGCCAAAGAACCGCAATAATCACAATATACATATGCCGTCAGGCTTTTGTTTGTTTTTAATGCGCCGCACTCAGGGCAAACAGTTTTCTTAATGCGAATTTTGGCCTGATCTTCTTCTTCTATAAGTTCGATCCCCAGAGCAGTGTCAAACGGCAACCTGTTCCATGGGCTTTGCGGATCGGTTAGCAATTTATCCAATGCTTTTTCGGTGGGACCGTGAGCATTTCCTTGTGACCAAAACAAGCGTCCTAATTCGTAATTAACCGCAAAAGCTCTCCATGACGAAAAAGATTTTTGTACTTTTGCTGCTGCTGTCAGAATCATTTCCCATGCTTCGTTTTCGCTCAAATAATCGCACCAATAGGATCTTCCGGCAACCATTACAGCGCGTGCCATATCCCATGCCAAAAGACCGTGTTTGTCGATTTGCGCTGAAGCATCACGAACCAACTGTTGTTTGACATTATCTGTTGCGGGATTATTGCTAAGTGAAGCGAGAATTTGTTTTGCTTCTGCTGTATGTCCATGCTGAAAAAAATATTTAAGACTTCTTAATGCTGATTTACGAGAGTCAATTCTGTAGTAATCTGACAGCAAGCTGTAACACCACTTTTTTGTATTGATACTGGGACCTCGTCCTCCAATCCAATAGTGATCGCAATTATCTATTTCAGTAATAACAGCACTGACAGCAAGCCCCCATAATTTGTTGTTCGGATAAACCATTTCGATAATTCTCCTTTTTCAGAAAAATATATTAACGATTATAAATTGCAAGATATCAGAATAGCTGCTCAATAAAAACTTGTTAGACAAAAGATATTCATACACAGTAAGTAATAGTCACAAAAAAGTCGACAAGGAGTTTATCTCTGATTGATGTTGTGCCGTTTCAATTGCTTCTACCAGCTTGTGTTCACCGTCACCTGAAGAAATACGATGTCCGTTTACAAAGAAATATGGGGCCTTACCTGCAAATACTTCTATGGCCAAAGCTTTATCTTTGTTAACTGCATCAACGTAACGGTTATTGTTTAGCTCTTGCAAAAAACGGTCTGTTTTTAAAGATACTTCTTTTCCGCATCGCTCTATAGATGAACGATTAAGATCATGTTGGTTATTATAAAGACAATCTGTGTATTCTAAAAACTTTCCCTGTGCATGAGCAGCTAATGCAGCATGAGCAGCTAATAAGGAATATGTAGCTGCAGACGGGTGGGCTCTAAATACAATTCTTACCGAATCCGGGTACCTGTTCAACAGCTTAGGGGCAAACATTCCCATTTCAATACATTCTTTGCAGTGAAAATTAACAAAAGCGGTTACAGTTACTTTTGCGTCTTGGGGGCCGAATGAAGGAGAGTCTCCGTTTTCAATACGAAAACGTTTCTCATCGGACAAAGGGAGACTGCTTTCTTCGAGTTGTCGCATGTCGTTCAAAGTTGCAGCTTTGTTTTCCAGTAGTGTGATACATCTGCTCTCAGATAAAGTGTTAATAGAGCTGCGGAGCAACTCACAAACACTGCTGCTCTCGCCGATTTCTTCGCACACAAATGAAGCAGCTTCTTCGCAAAATATATTCCTTTGTTGTTGAGTATTTGGCGGGCTAACCTCAGCAAGACCTGTTTGCGTATTATTCTCTTCGACCTTGTTACAGGAACCAACCAAAAATAAAAACGTAAAAACCAGAAAGTATCCAATTAGCTTCCATTTCAGAATGCAAAAAAATATGGGAATTGATGTAGGCCATAGTTTTATCCCATGCCATAAATGCGCGCCGGCATTGAGTTTATCGATGGGATTAACCCATCGGCTACATTCTGATTTGTTCTGATCAGGATTTCTGAAAGGGGAAGTACATAGGAAATACTGTGTAACACTAATGTTCGTTTTTTCTTTGATATTCAATATTACTTTAAACCTCAGCAGCTTCTGATAATTAATATCATTTCTCAATGTAAAACTTGCAACTGCAATACTGTCTCTTTCGAAATTATAGTAGTTTTGCAAGATCTTCAGACGTCGAGGAAATTGCCATTTCGGATGATGAAGCACTATCCGAGAGAAGGAGAATTGATATGTTATCTAAAGCCGTTCTATTATGGAATATTTTAATAGCTGTTTTTTTAACGCAGGGATGTACGGCAGATGATGTAGACACCGCAAACGAAGATACTTCATCTGAAGCAATTTCGGATGCGGATACAGATGCCGATGCAGATGCTGACAGTGATGCTGATAGTGACACTGATACCGATACTGACACTGATACCGACGCAGATGCTGACACCGATGCGGATGCCGACAGTGATACTGACGCCGATGCTGACACCGATGCAGATGCTGACAGTGATGCTGATAGTGACACCGATACCGATGCTGATGCTGACTCAGACGCTGACAGCGATACTGACACAGATACTGATTCTGACACAGATTCTGATACTGATTCTGACACAGATACTGATACTGATTCTGATACTGACACAGATACTGATTCTGACACAGATACTGATACTGATTCTGATACTGACGCAGATACTGATACTGACACAGATACTGATACAGACACTGACACGGACACTGACACGGACACGGACACCGATGAAGAACCCAAATGGCCGCAGTGTTATGCTGACGGTAAGGTACCGGCTGTCGGAACTCCGCTTGGACAGCGCGCTCCGGCCTCTGACTATGCAGAGCTTTTTACTCACGGCGGAGTAACAATGGTCATAGGTGACAATCGTCCGTCATGTTTGACTGATCAAGTAATAAAGCGTGATTTGGAGGACTTAAATCAGGGAATTATCGATGTGGTAGAAATTCTCGGCTTTCCGGCCTATCCGGAGTGGGAAGCCGGATATCCTCTGAACTGGGTAATTCTAAACAGCGGCATTCCGGGTGCAACCTTGAGCGGGGAGGGCGGATATCAAGGAAATAGATGGGGACATATGAATTTCGAAAGCACTCAGCAATGTCCCTGTACGTGGGACAATTATAATAGCGGAGCTGCTCTTCACGAATGCATTCATGCGTTGCAGGCAGAGTTGTGGAAATTCAACAATCAGGCATCTGGGTGGATTCACGAAGCTCACAATTGTTATCTTGGAACCCAACGAGAGTACCTTGCATACCAAAAATATACAATGGGATACGGAGCTGCTGCAGCTCTGCAAATGCCGCATGTTCCATATGAATCAATGGGACTGTTAACTGATGACACAGTAGCCGGACCGGCAGACCAACTCGCTCAGGGTAAAACCTATGTTAACAGTATAGTGAGATACGGATTAGAAATATTCTTTTTGAGTGTGAATTTGGAAATGGGGAGAGGTTTTATTAACTGTATGTGGATGGAAGCTCCCAGAAATAACCAGAAATCAATTATACAAATACTTCAGACATACGCAGGAGAAGAGGGTGCTGCTCATGTAGCTATTTCATACGGCGCAAGATCCTCGCTTTTGGACTTCGGTGATTGGACTGAAGCTGTGAGGAACACAATGAAAAGCAATTGGAATAACAATTGGTGGTTTTATATGTATCCGAGCGGCGACGGAACAACTGAATTCAGTCCTCCGACAAAACAGATTCCGCATCACCAGGGAAGAAACATAATTCCAATAGAAATTAGCGAAGGAACAACTTCAGTTACCGTAGAACTTACGCCTGATTCGCAAGGCAGTCTCGGAACACAGCAGAGAATGTTGGGGCAGTTGACCTATAGAACCAAAGACGACAAACCTGTTTACGGAGAGATTTTTGCGTCAGGTCAAAATACCATTCAAATTCCCAACGGAGCTAGAAATAATATTGTTAACTTTGTGGTAGCTGTTACCAATCCCAATGCCGCATCAGGCGGGGATGACAATTCAAATAAAGGTTTTAACGGGCAAGAGCACTTCAATTATAAAGCACGTATAGTTAGCGGCGGAAAAGTTGCTCCTACGACTACTAGGCCTTGGTAGTTCTTCCTTGTATATGAAATTTTCCTGACCCGTCTAGCACCTATCAAAACACAGACTTTCTGACGAATTGAACAGACTTAATTCAAAGTCGTTTCTTTGGAGGAGTAAACAATGTTGATTACCGGATTATTGCAAGTGCTGTTGCAAAAGGGAAGTCCGATTTTGATCCTGATAGTACTAATGATTGCATGTTCGAATGATCCTACCGGCCCCGGAGGTTCGCACAGTGATGCAGATGCAGATTCTGACACAGACACGGATGCTGATGCGGACACGGATGCTGATGCTGATGCTGATACTGATACCGATGCGGACGCTGATACTGATACTGATGCGGACGCTGATACTGATACCGACGCGGACGCTGATTCAGATGCTGATACAGACACCGATGCAGATGCCGATACCGATGCTGATTCAGATACAGATGCCGATGCCGATACCGATGCCGATACCGATGCCGACGCTGATGCAGATACTGATACAGACATTGATACTGACGCAGATGCAGACACAGACAACGATACAGACGCAGATACTGATAGTGATACTGATAGTGATACTGATGCCGATTCTGACACGGATGCTGATGCTGATTCTGACACCGATGCTGATGAAGATCCGACTGCAACTTATCGTTTTAAAAGCGTGAGGACCGGAGCCGGAGGGGGATTTATAGTAAATGTTCTTTTCCATCCTACAGAGAAAGACCTTATCTATGCAAAAACAGATATGGGAGGTGCTTATCGATGGGAGCCGGATACCAAAAGTTGGCACCAGCTTTTTAATTTTGTTAACGCCAAGTATTGGAACTGGACAGGTATTGAGAGCATCGGCTTGGATCCTTCAAATCCTGATATGCTCTATGTTGCAGCCGGTACTTATACCAACGATTGGGCTTCGACCGACGGAATAATTTGGAAATCAGAAAACCGCGGTGCCGATTTTACCATTGCGGCACAACTTCCCTTTAAAATGGGCGGCAATATGCCGGGAAGAGGAATGGGCGAGCGTTTGGCTGTCGATCCGAATGATGGTAATATTCTCTACTTTGGAGCACGTGACGGCTACGGTCTTTGGAAAAGTACGGACGCCGGACATACCTGGAATCAGGTAGCTAACTTCCCAGAAACCGGTCCCTACATGGAAAATCCTAATTGCGAATGGAACTATGCCAATCATCCGGTAGGTATTCCTTGGGTAATTTTCGATCCTTCAAGCGGAACAGCAGGCAGTTCCACTCGTACAATCTATGTAGGTACAGCTCAAAATGAACCAGGAAAGCCCAACGTCTACAGATCCGTTGATGCCGGCGTAACCTGGGAAGCTATTCCCGGACAGCCTGTAAGCACAGTTAACGGTACTATCGTAACGATTACAGGCGGTACAACGTGGGATATGTCCGAGTTGGGAGATGACGGCAGCTTGGCTTACAACACAACGGGACTTCTGCCAAAGAACGGAAGAATCGACTCTGAGGGCACGCTTTATATTACCTATTCTAATTGGGCCGGACCTTATCAAGGAAATAAAGGAGACGTTTGGAAGTTTGAACCGAATACACAGGCATGGACTAAAATCAATCCGGTCAATGCAGAAAATAATTTCCTGACGTACGGAGATCAGTGGTTCGGTTACGGAGGGTTGGGTGTTGACATGCAAAATCCCGGCACCCTTGTAGTGGCGGCAGTTAATTCTTGGTGGCCGGACGGTATGTTGTTTCGAACAGTCGACGGAGGCGCAACTTGGAAACCGATTTGGGAATTTGCAGGATATCCCAGCGTAAACCGATATTACACAATAGATATCTCTCAAGCACCGTGGCTCAACCTAGGATCTACCTCAAAGCCTGACCCGGAACCGCCCTTTATGCTTGGTTGGATGATGGAAGGCTTGAGTATAGATCCGTTCAATCCTGACCGCATGATGTACGGCACGGGGGCCACATTGTACGGTTCAGAAAACCTTACCGATTGGGATGAACCCGACGGTGTAATAGATATTGCATCTGTCGCATACGGCATGGAGGAAACTTCGGTTCTAGATTTGATAAGTCCGCCTTCCGGTGAAGCACATCTTATAAGTGCCGTAGGAGATGTAGGCGGATGGGTTCATCTAGATTTGGATAATGCGCCGACAGTCGGGTACTATATTCCGGATTCCGGTACAAATACCTCCATAGATTTTGCGCAAGACAAGCCGTCTGTCATGGTAAGGGTGGGTTCAGGATTTGCGATGACATATGACGGAGGCAGCAGCTGGAATCAAAGCTATGCAACGCTTCCGGGAACCAACGGTGAAATAGCTATCAATACAGATGCCACAAGTATTGTGTGGGCGCCCGGTGACGGTCCTGTGTCCTACTCATACAACAACGGAGGAAACTCCTGGAGCGCATCAACAAATGTACCGAGCGGAGCGAACATTGCTGCAGATCGAGTAAACAATACTATTTTTTATGCATTAAAAGATAACAAATTTTATGTAAGCAATGACTACGGCGCGACTTTTACAGCTTCTTCGGCAGAAAATATGCCTGAGGCAGGAGAACTGCACGCTGTGCCCGGTTATGAAGGTCACGTCTGGCTTGCAGGAGGAGAACAAGGACTTGGAGGATCCAGCACGGCAGATGTGGGAGGTCTAATGTACACAACCGATAAGGGCGCATCATTTAGCAGAATAGAGGAAGTTACCACCGCAGAAGCAATAGGCTTCGGAGCACCCAAACCGGGTTCAGAATACCCGAGTATCTTTCTGTCAGGTACAATAGACGATCATCACGCAATTTATCGCTCAGACGATATGGGTGCTACTTGGACCAGAGTTACCGATTCGAAGCATCAATACGCTACAATACAATGTATAACCGGAGATCCCCGTATATACGGAAGAGTCTACTTCGGAACCAACGGTTTAGGAATTATTTACGGCGATCCGATTATGTCAGCGGTTTCTGTTAGTCCGGCACGATGAATTCGGAGCGACGAATCGGAAAAGATTAATTAATTTATAAAATAATTAATAAATTTCCTGATGCTCATTCTTATTCAGAAGCCGATAATATCCCGATTGATTGTCATTTTTTCCGCCTTTACAGACTTTTTGCTATAGAATAACTTGCGTTTTACGTCGAGTCTTCACAACTGTTTAGGGGAGAAAAATCTTTTGCCTTTAAAACCTCCGACAAATAAGAACTGGACTTTTATTTGTTGATATAGACAAAATGACCTATTAGTGCAGGTGCACTTTTTACAACTTAGGGTAATTACATGTTTATTGACGTGATGTTATTGATAGCCGGAGGATTTGGGGTTTGGTTGGGGGCAGAGGGAATGGTTAAGGGTGCAGTCTATCTTGCCAAGTACCTTGGGATATCTGCCTTGGTTATTGGGTCTACGATTGTTGCTCTAGGCACTTCTGCTCCGGAGTTGGTAGTCAGCGCGGTTGCAGCTTTTAGAGGTCACACTCAAATTGCTTTGGGCAATGTTGTGGGCTCTAATATTTTTAATATAGCAGTTGTATTGGGTTTATCCGCTCTCATAACTCCGGTTAAAGTTGCGGAAGAGGTTATTAAACGAGATATGCCCTTGATGATAGGCGCAACACTTCTTATGTTGCTTTTGGTTTTTTTGGGGAATGAAATCAGTCGTCTTGACGCACTATTGCTGCTTGTTCTTTTTGGTGCTCACAGTTATCTGAGTTTTAGATTGGCAAGACGCGATCAAGCTATCAGTTCAACATCTTTGTACGGTATAGAAAAAATAAAATTTAATTGGTTATATATTGTTTTTCTTTTGGGAGGAACCGTTGTTTTGGCAGGCGGTGCTGAGCTAATGGTGCGCGGCGCAGTCGGCATTGCTGAAAGTTTGGGCATAAGCAAGCAAATTATCGGCTTAACAATTGTTGCTTTCGGAACATCAATACCGGAGCTTGCAGCTTCTGTCGTTGCTGCAAAACATGGAGAAAGTGACTTGGCAATCGGAAACGTTGTCGGTTCAAACGTTTACAATATTCTCTTGATCCTAGGAGTATCAGGTCTCATTTTACCGATACCAGGCGTCCTCAATTCAGCATCCGTGGACTTTCTCTTTTGTATTGGTCTTGCTCTGCTGATTGTGCCGATAAGTCTGTACCAACGAAGAATCGGTCGATTGAGAGGTTTGTTTTTGTTTTCAACCTATCTGGCCTTTGTAGCGGTGTTACTTATTTTAAAATAACCGGTGACATTTCAATTATGTTGCCGTCAGTACTAAACTTGATTGCTCCTTTAATATCGGTTCTAAAAACACGAATGTTGCGTTCGGCCATGCGAGACAAAATAATTCGATGAGGCATGCCGAAACGATTATGGTGACCTACGCTGATTACAGCAAAAGACGGTACAACCCTATCTAGAAGCTTTGCAGACGAAGCTGTCTTGCTTCCGTGATGCGGCGTGTTTATTAAATCTGCCTGCGGCAGTTTTCCTTGTTCGATAAGTTTATTTTCAATTGTCTCGCTTATATCACCCAGCAACAGCACGGTAACCTTTTTATAGTTGATGCTTAGAACCAGGGAATTGTCATTGGTATCAGCTTCCGAATCAAACCCCTGCTTCCAATCACACGGATGCAAAGCTCTTATCGATACCTCTCCCAGCATGTGGGTTTTGCATATTGAAGGTGTTTTAAAGACTCTAATTTTTTCATTTCTTATATGCTGTATAAGTTTTTCCTGAAGTTCGGAAACGGGCTTATTTTCGCCTTGTCCGTTATAAAAGAATTTTTTTATTGGAAAAGACTGAAGTACTGACAGCAAACCGCCTATATGATCGGCATCGGGATGCGTTGCAGCAACCATATCAAGCGAAGAAATCTTTAGCGAATGTAAAGCCGGAACAACAATTCTTTCACCGGCGTCGCTGCCGTAGTAATTAACCGGACCTCCGTCTACCAACATATGCTCCCCTGACGGCGAACTAACTAGCGTGCTGTCGCCTTGTCCCACATCAAAAAAATGAATAGTAAGATGATCCGGTCTGAATATAGATTCCTCTAAAAAGTGCGATACGCACGTTATTAAAATGCATACAATGACTAGAGGTCCGGTGTTCTTAATTCTTGCGGCAAATCCCAGAAGTGCACATGACAAAAGAACCAGGGCGATGAAGGTTTGAAAATGCACGGATTCGAAAGTACAAGGCAATAAAGCGGCACGTCCAAGACAAAAATCTAGAAACTTAATAAGATACTCTACCGGAACAAATACATAAGTTGCTACAACAGGAGACATCCTTTCTATTGCAAGAGATACCATAAGAATCGGCATTATGAGAAAACCTACAAAAGGAATTGCAAACAGATTAATAAACGGCCCGACCCATGATACATATCCGAAATGAAAAAGCGTTATAGGACATGTGGTTGCATGAGCAGCTAAAGAAGCTCTAAAAATCTTATAAACGAACATAACTATTTTTTTCAATTTACTCAATTCAGAGGCATGATCTCTGTCCTGTTTGTTATCCAAGCTGTAGATAAATACAAAACCGGCTGCGGCAGAAAAAGACAGTTGAAAACCCGCATTAAAAATAGATGACGGTGTGATGCAAACAATAACGGCCGCCGCTGCACTGAGGGCTTCAATGCTCCCGGCAGGACGATTGATTACTTTAGCGATAAGAGCTCCGACAGACATTATACAAGCACGAATTACGGGTGTTTTAAAACCCGTAAGCAATGCAAAACCGATGGTCGGCCAAATAGCTAAGGCAGAACTAATACGAGAAACATCAGTTTGTTTTGCCAAATGTGTGCGAAGAAAAATAAATGTAAAAATTGAAAAACAGAAAGCGGATACCAAACCCAAATGAAGACCGCTCACTGCCATAAGATGGGCGCAACCTGTGTTGCGAAAATGCTTTTTTGTCTCCAAGCTTAGCGATGCGGTTTCGCCTAAAATAAGAGCTTTGGCAATCGAACTTACATTTTCATCAGTTATTCTGCTAAGAAAATCCGACCAATGTGCGCGTAAGTCATCAAAGAAAGCCCTAAATCTAATGCGCTCGGTTTGGACAATTGCAACAGCATCTGCATCGTTGACATATGCAATGAGCGGCTGATTGTCGATGCTTAAATTTTGCGCGCCCGGATTCTTATTGGGTGTTAAAGGTTTAATATTTGCTCTAACCCTTATTCTGTCACCTCGTTTAACATTATGCGGTTGTTCCGTAATGAATAGAAAGACAGTTTCATTTATAGGAGACAGCTTCTTAACAGTCGGTACATGGAGGCATTCAGATAGAAGGTCAGCTTCGATTACCAGTCGAAAGCCGCTGTCTTTTACCGCAACAGCAGGCTGATCAACTTGCCCTTCAAACAAACGAAGACACGGAGTATGATCTACATGTTTGTATTGTGTATTATCGGGAATACGAACCCATCCCAAAAGGAACACTGTTACTGAAAGACTTAATACTATTTGACGTTTTACATATAAAGCGGCTGTAATAGGAAACCATGAAAAAAGTAGAACAACGGAAGCGGAAAAGTCAGTTGACGGAAACTCTGAACCCAAGGCAACGCCAACCATAAAACATATCGAGAGAATGAATATCGGACTCATAAGATAATACAAATTATCAATTATCATGCCGAATATTTACGATCACAATAGTCCGTAAATATTGACTTCTAATTGTTGCGAGCCGGCGTCGAATTCATCAAAAAAAATTTTTAGCGTTTTCGCCGCCAATTTTCTTAACCATGGCATCGACTGTAGGTACTCAATTTTCACTGGTTATATAGGCGCGGAAAGCAATAGCTTATAGGTACACAAATTCGGCCGAGGTACAAGAATTTTTGACCTACAACAACGCAGCTTACTTTATAAGATGTTTATGTGAGAATCAGCCCTTTTGGTACCACTCGTTTCTGTCATTAGCAATGCTCTCTATTTCTTCTTTTGAGTAAAGCTTATCTCTGCCGATTCCGGGACAGCATTTGCTGACAGGACCTTCCCATGTGGGTTTGTTTAGATTTTCAATCCAAAAAGGCCAAGTGTCGCATTGTTTAGGTCTTACCGGATAGATTTTGCATCGGTTGCTGTTTTCCAAGAATGAGCAGTCGCCTACTAACGAGGATAAATGAATTTCTCCGTCTTCATCTGTTGCGCAATAGTTATTTAGGAAGTCAATTTGAGTCATATTTAGATACGATGAAATACGCTCAACATCAAATTTGCTCAGATATACAAACGCATATTCTCCGTGGGTCTTGCAACAATCGCCGCACTCGATACATTCAAACCGAAGTCCGTTGTTATACCATCGTTTTTGAGTCATTTGTTTTACTATACCTATATCAAGTTTTTTTGGGGGGAAGAACGGAGACAAGGCAATGATATGACATGTCCGCATCGGATAAATCTTTAGGGTATATGTTTTCGCACATTCCCAGCCGGAGCATTTGCCCCATACTGTCTAAACCGTAGATCGTTGCTCGATAGGGATGTTTTAGTTTGGGAAGATTGTCGAAATACAGCTCATCGCTGCAAGCTATAGGATTTGACAGTTTGAGGGATGAAGCAGGTCCCTTTTCGCTTTCCAAAACCACTCCCATCTTTTTAATGTCTTTACCGCAAACAGGAGCCGAATTCATATCGTCTTTTTCCCAATCAGGAAAAATTCTTACAGCTCCTCTAGATGAAATCGGTTCAGATAGGTCAGTAACAAAAATATTATGATTACCTATTGAAAAATCACTAAATGACCCGCCTATATTTGAATCAAACCTAACCAAAACATCTGAGCCGAATGAGCGATCATTGTTACCTGAAACCCTGTAAAAACCGAGTGACAATTTGTATCGGCCTGGAGGAAGAAAACGAGAAATATAAATTCCTGAGTAAATATCATTTCCAAACAAAGCATCGTCATAAGCATGATCAAATGCGCTGCAGGGAGCTGATGCCGTTATAGGATCGGTCCACCATGATTGCAAAGACTCGTCCCAAATATAAATTAATGCGTAATCGATACCGATTTGATTGCAGTCCTCTTCTGTCAGCGGATGACCGTCAGAGGTCCACTGCCAAGTAATACCGACATCTCCTCCCATGGTTTTTACAGGAGGAGAAATTCTAACAGAAATACTAACGATGTTATCTTTCGAAATAACGACATCCAACGAACGTCTGTCAATCTCTTTAAATCTTGAGTTTCTAAAAACAACTTCAAGCAATGCTTTCCCTGGAGTTGCTATTGTCGGCAATCTGGTAGCTAGGTTAAAGGTTCCTCTGCACGGTGCATCATTTAGTTCGTAGATTCTTCCTGATGCATCGGTTAGGATAAAAGAAAAAAAAGCTGTGCCCGAAGACTCACAAATATTAACAGGATTTCTTGAGTCGCTGACATGTACAGAAAGATTTATTGTCGAACCGCGCTCTTGTAATAAACTATCAGAAACAACAAACACCAAAACAGGTAATGCGTTGGCGGATTTGCCGGAAGAAAAAACAAAGGTAAATTCCTTAACTTCGGCAATAACAGTTTCTTCCTCGTCTTCCAGAGTAGCTACAACAAGGCCTTCTCCCGCTGCAATATCCCAATCTTCGGTTTCGAAATTACCGTTTTCGCAGGTTGCTCCATATTGGGTTATATATCCTTTCGCATCTGTTATCGAAATACGAACATGAGAAGCATTTAGCATTTCGCAAGACAAGGCAATACCTTTTGCGTCTTCGATTTGCCAAAGAGTAGAGAAGCCGGCATTTGCAATGTTTTCTTGATAACATCCGATACATAAAAGAACGCATAAAATCTCTGCAAAGGATAAAATGTTTTTTGTAGGTGTCGTCATAAGAAAATCAGCTTCGTTGCAAATCCTCTTTCATGCCGATTAATCGGTAAAGCTTGCGTAACGCTTCGACATCAAATATTTCAATTTTTTCGTCAAATATACGTAAATATTTTTGTTCCCTAAGCTGAAGAATTCCTCTTTTTACTGAATCTACATCCAGACCTATCCGTGTTGAGAGTTCAATAGGTGAAAGAATAATTATGCACCTTCCGTCAGCACAAACAGTGCTTTCGGCCAATTTGATCAGAGTGTTTAGAATTTTGCTCTGCACATCTTTGAGCATCATGTTTTCAATGCGTTCTTCAGAAGTCTGAAGCCTTCTTACCAACTGATGCACAAACTTTACCGATACATCAGAACGCTCTTGTAATAATGATTCGAAATCCTTTGCCGGAAAAGCCAAAACACGACTTTGTCCAAGGGATACCGCTGAAAAGGGATGTCGACAACCGGTCAACAGAGCTGTTTCGCCAAAAATATCTCCTACTTTGAGCACCACAAAATCTCGTTCTACGGAGCGAACTTTCTTTATCAGACGTATTCGACCGTCCAGTAACATATATATTTCGGATGCTTCGGTGTCTTCTTGAAAAATCCATTGACCGTCAGTATATCGGCGACCGAATTTTTCAAAAAGGCGAATGCTTTCCTTGCCCGCTTCGATAGTTGAGTTCAATTCAATCCTCTATTTGTTCAAGGCTTCGGCAAGTTCTTTTTCTAATTGAGAAATGCGTGCACTGCGAAGCTTTAACTCCATATCCCATGCTGCCGTATCGCCTTCATGCTCTTTTATTCGCTCAGAAAGATCCTTGTTCTGTCTTTCCAGCTTGCTTGCTCGTTGCTGTCTGTCTTCCAATTGTTCTGTCAATGAATCAACCAAAGCGGTTTTTTCTGATAAACTTTTTTGCAAATTTAATACATCACCAGAAAGTCGCTTTAATTGCATAACGGCATCGGATTGCTCAATTGCTTGGTTTTTCGCTTTTTCCAGTTTATTCTTAAGATCAGCGATTTGGGATTCCTGTTCTGCCTGTCGTGTTTTATATTCTGCTATTTCAGAGTTTAATCGTTCGGAGGTCTGAATGGCATCGGCCAATTCCATAGACATGCCGACCTTTGATTGGTTGAGAGCAATGACTTTTTCCTCCATTTTAGACATGGCACCGGCGGTTTCTTCTAGATCTTTTTTTCTTTCATTAAGCTCTGCTTCTAGAGCTTG
>CAYWLQ010000072.1:0-15961 GCA_964458775.1 uncultured Myxococcales bacterium
CACTGTAAGTGCGGCCCATATGGAACGCCCTTTACAGGGCTTGTACTATTTTTTTGATCACCAGATCCTACGATGAATGTTTCTATTTACTTTCAATAATCTACAAACCGCCGGCTTTTGAGTAGCAGTAGACGCATCCTCCTCGGCATTTATCGGTATCGTAGTCTCCTATATCCTCACTTTGAATACAAAGACACTTAGCTCGTTGAGAAAAATCTTTGGGCAAGTCCAACATTTTGTGTTGAGGATGTCCCTTCTCAAGAACCTCTTTGGAAATACATTGAGATTTTTCGATCTGTTCACTAAATGCGGTGTTTTCGGGTTGTGTGCAAGTGAAAAGTTTTATTCCGAGAGGTTGAGCAATCTTGACCATTTCTTCTAGAAATTCCGCTTTTTCTGAATGATGCCACTTGGGAATTTTTGCTGATTCAAAGTTAGCGGTTAAATCACCTTTTAGGCTGAAGTAAGCCGGAAAAGAAAAGGTACAGGTGAGAATTTTTAGCTCAGACATTCTAATTGCAATTTTTTCGAAGGTTTTAATAGATGAAAATTCTTTAAGCAATGGATCGAATCTCCATCTAATTCTCCAAGGTTCTCCATGAAAAGCTTCTATTAAGCCGGGCAGTTCTGAAAGAATTTCATCTGTAGTCGGAACTCCGGGTTCCAATCGAGATCCTCCAAGTCCGGTCAGAGTAAAGTTTACTAAAGAGTTGTCTAAGTCTCGTGTAACCAAATTGTGTAAAATACCCCCTTCCAGAAAGGGTTTTACATGCCTTGTCCAAAAAACTACTCCGTACAAGTAACGAGTTCTCAGACCTTCTATTTTGCGAATAATACGTACGCGGCATTCTTCAGGATAAAACCCCGGTAAGTCAGTACGTCTTGATGCTGAAAGTATTAGAGGACGAGACAAAGTTTACAACTAACGAATGGATACCTTTAAATCCATCGGTTTTCCGCCGCGGATTACCGAAAAGGTCATATCGCTGACATTTCGCATAGACTGATAAGCGCCTAGCGCTTTGTCCATACTAGTAAGGTCGACGCCGTTAACTGCCTTTATAATGTCTCCTTTTTGTGCTCCCAATGCGGCAATAGGACTATTCGGCTGAAACTGCCTAAGTCTGTAACCGACAACTTTGCCGCCTTCTCTGTGGGGGCGAACTCTGACTGATTTTACGAAACTTGTCGGGTTTGCCAAAAGCTCATTAACCAAGGATCTTTCAACTATAGCTTCACCCTCGCTTATCTTTTGAATTCGATTGTCGCCGCTTTGGGACGAGGCAGCGACAGGCTGTTCGTTTTTGGTATTTTGGGAAGGTGAAGGAGGAGGTGCATTCGGATCAGGAAACATATCCAAATAACATTCGTCAGAGTTTCCTCGCAAAAATAAATATCTCCAAGTAACCCCGGATACTTTTCTTCCGTTGAGTTCATCACCCATTCGGTACATACGAATATTATTATTTCCGGAATCTACAGTTGCAAAAGACCAATCGAAATTGCTTGATGATGCTACAGTTGAAACAAGCTTAACACCTCCCATAGTGCAAGGCACTATCGGCAACTCATCAGTGTTAATTTCAGATTCAGACGATTCTGACAATGTTTCTTCTTCAGGCGAAACTCTTGATATGGCACCGCTTATCGAATCGAAAATATTTCTCGAAAGTACAATGTCTCCGTTGGGCGGAGTTGAATTGGAAATTTTTTCTTTCTTTGTTGTAATTTTGACTGGCTTCTTTGATGTATCAGCCTTTGGAAGCAACTCCTCGACTTTTGACGCAAACAACTCTCCTGCTCCTGAAGCAAGGAAAAATGCAACCGTCGAGATGAAAACTATGTTAATAATCCAAAAATACTTAGTAAACAGCTTTTCCATAACAAATCCTCGGCTATAAAAATTAAGCCGCTATCTCCACTATAACGTACTATCAATTCAATTTGTTCCAAAGAAAAAAGTAAAATAAATTAAATCGTTTAATCGGAAATTAGAAAAAACTCTATTTTAAAGATCTCATGCGACTGAGGCTTCCGCCGTTATATACTTTGGTATAACCTGCTTCTTTGAGCAATTTTTTTGCTATACCGCTACGACGTCCGGAGCGACAATAAACGATAACAGTTTGGTCCTTTGCTCCGAATTCAGATAAGCGATTTTTAATAGAATCGAGAGGGATGTTAATTGCGCCTTGATAACGGTCAGTGTTGAATTCTTCCACAGTCCTTACATCCACTATTAAAGCATCTTTCGGAATTGATGAAATGTCCGCAGAAGTTGAACAAGCAAAAGTAAAAATGGACATAAAAGTCATTATGCTAATCCTGTCTGCTGTCGGAGTTCCTATCATCTTGCTTTGTCTCCTATGCCTGTTCCGACATATGCACATACTATATAACGCTTTGCAGGTAGGCATGCCGGTTAATAAGAAAAATTATTTTTAGTTTTTTTAGTGAAAACCGCAGCTATCCCACTCTATCTCCGGCCAAAACCTCACCTTCAAAAGTTGCTGTTTCCAGACGGTCTGTTCCTCCGCCTCCCGCTAAAATCATTCCCTCTGACAAGCCGAACTTCATTTGACGAGGTTTTAGATTTACCACAACAACAACTTTTTTGCCGATCAATACGGACGGTTCGGGATAGGCTGCACGAATTCCGGCAAATACTTGGCGGTTTTTTTCTTCTCCCACATCAACCATTAATCTAAGCAACTTGTCCGCGCCTTTTACAAGCTCGGCTTCTTTTACAATACCGACTTTCAAATCTATTTTAGAAAAGTCATCAATAGTTATTTCCGGAAGAATCGGCTTAACGGCTTCACTCGTTGATGAAGAGGATACAAATTGTGAAGACTTTGCAGTTTCAATTTCTGTCTGTTCTAATACTGCTTTCTTTTTTTCTTCATCAATTCTAGGAAACACTTTGGGAATCTCACCCAATGTGAATCCTGATTTCAAGTTTCCAAAAGCTGCTAAAGATGAAAACTCGATACTGCCGTCCAAAGGCCTATCCTCACCCAAATAGGAAAGAATGCAGGCGCAGGCTTTAGGTAGTATCGGAGATAGCAATATTGCGGCAATTCTTGTTGTCTCCAATCCCACATATAGAACCTTTTTCAGTTCTTCCTCCGAACCCTCTTGTTTTGCCAAACGCCACGGAGCAGTATCATTTATATATTTATCAGTAGACGCCAAAAGATTTCTGATCAACTCAACAGCTTTATGAAAGCTGCGATCTTCTATAAGTTTAGGATAAGTTTCGATTGTGTTCTGAGCCTGTTTGACAATCTCACTTTCTTGCGGTCCAAAAAGATCCGGTTTGCACGGTAATTTGCTGTCCAAATTCTTTTTTACAATAGATGATACTCTCGAAAGCAAGTTACCCAATCCGTTAGCCAGATCCGCGTTGTAACGCTCTATGAATAGCTCATAAGTAAAACTGGAATCTTGGCCGAATTTCATTTCTCTAAAAAAGAAATATCTTAGATTTTCAATGCCGAAATGTCGATCAAAGGTTTGGGGTCTTACTACATTTCCCAAGCTCTTTGACATTTTGGATTCACCGGACAGCCAATAACCGTGAACATCTATATGTTCAGGTAGTGGATGAGATGAATGAAGTGCCGCCGAAAAAAGCATGCAAGGCCAATAAACACCGTGTGTTTTTAATATATCCTTGGCAACCAGATGCGTACAATTGGACCAAAGTTTTTCAAAAAGATCTCTGCCGTCGCCGGTAGTCTTTATGGCTGAAATATAGTTGAGCAGCGCGTCAAACCAGACATAGGTTACAAACTTGTCATCAAACGGCAGATCAATTCCCCAACTCAATCTTGTCTTCGGTCTGGAAATACATAGGTCTTCAAGAGGTTGATTTAGAAATGACAATACCTCATTTTTAAATCTCTCCGGACGTATCCAATCAGGATTCTTTTCTATGTGTTCAATCAATTGAGACTGATATTTGCTCATACGAAAGAAATAATTGGCTTCCTTAACCGGTTTAGGTTCGGTTTTATGATCAGGACAAAGACCGTCAGTGAGCTCAGTCTCTGTAAGATATCGCTCGCAACCCACACAGTATAAGCCGGTATACTCATCAAAGTAGATGTCACCGGCATTGTAGACTTTTTGCAAAACCTCCTGAACAAAACGTTTATGTCTCATTTCGGTAGTATGAATAAAATCATCGTTATTAATTCCGATTTCATTCCAGGTTTTTCTAAAAATCTCTGTGGTTTCTGAGGTCAGCTGTTCAACCTTAACACCTCTTTTTTCGGCGACCTGAACAATTTTTTCTCCATGTTCATCAGTGCCGGTTAAAAAATAGACATCATCTCCCATCATCTGATGATACCTTTTTAAAGTATCGGCCAAAACCGTCGTATACAAATGTCCTATATGCGGCTCGGCGTTTACGTAATAAATCGGTGTTGTAAAGTAGAAGCTGCGTTTCATAAAATATCTCCTAAAACAAAAAGGGCGACCTGATGTCGCCCTTGTACGGATGGAATATTTGGGTGGCGGGGGGGAGACTTGAACTCCCGACCTGTGGGTTATGAATCCACCGCTCTAACCAGCTGAGCTACCCTGCCGCAATCACGCTCATTCAAGAGCGAATGATTGATTAGTGGAAAACGAAAAGTCGGTCAACCCAATTTTCGCAGGTTATGTTAAAAGCCGAGCAGTCTTTCCAGTGCTTCGATACGTGAACGAATATTGATATCTGTCTTTAGTAGTTTCTCAATTTTGCGGCAAGCAGCAAGTGCGGTGGTATGATCACGGTTTCCGAACTGTTCTCCAATTTCGGGAAGAGAGGAGTTTAGCCCCGTTCGACACAAATACATGGCCACTTGTCTTGGAAGCACATAAGCCTGTTTTCGCCCGCTTCCTTTCATCTGGGACATTGAAATACTAAATGCTTTGCATACAGTCTCTTGGACACTCTCTACGCTTGTAGATGTCTGCTGCATGGAAATAATTTTAGTAAGTGTTTCTCTAGCAAAGGCTGCATCAATAACTCGTCCTTCCAATGAAGCATGGGCAGCCAGATTTATCAGTGACCCTTCTAATTCACGAACGTTTGACTTAATGGAAGAAGCAATAAAATTGGCCACTTCGTCTGAAATGGGAATCTGCTCATCTTCCGATTTTTTTCTGACTATGGCCAATCTTGTTTCAAAATCCGGCGGTTGAATATCTGCTATAAGTCCCCATTGAAAACGAGAGCACAACCGCTCTTCAAGATCCGGAATTTCTTGAGGATATTTGTCTGAAGCCAATACAATCTGCTTATTGTTTTCGTATAGAGAATTAAAAGTATGAAAGAATTCATCCTGCGTACGATCTTTTCCGGCCATAAACTGTATGTCATCCATTAACAATACATCTATTTCATTTCTGAAACGTCGCCTGAAAGCTTCGATTTTGCTGTCATGCAAATTTCGGTCATTTCTAAGAGACCAGATAAAATCATTCATAAATTGTTCAGAAGAAATATAACAAATTCGGGCCGTAGGATTTCTCCTTTGAATTTCGTTACCGATGGCGTGAATTAAATGTGTCTTTCCTAGTCCTACACCCCCGTATAAAAACAGAGGATTGTAACGCTTGCCTACCATTTCTGTAACAGCGATTGAGGCTGCATGAGGAAGCTGATTACATGAACCGACGACAAAATTTGAAAAGGTATATTTGGGATTGAGTTGTGCCTTTCGGTGCGAAGCTTTTCGTTCCGAAGACTGAGAAGAAAGCTCGTCTTGTAACGATGACTGATTGTTAGTAGATAGTTCTGGTGTTACAACAAGTTCAACTTCATACAAGCGACCGGCTGTTTCAAAAAGAGCATCTCTAATTACATCTATATAATTATCGGTTAGCCACTCTTTGAAAAACTTGTTGGGAACATTGAGTGTAAGCAACCTATCTGAAACGCTTCCTAATTCAATGGGTCCGAACCATGCTTCAAAAACCTGAGGGTTCAGCTTTCTTTGAATGGACTCTAGTGTTCGTTTCCACATGCAAAAATCGCCCTTTTTTGTTAACAGTCTGACAACTGTTTTTGCTTGTTTGTTGTCCATATCTGGACCTGCGTTCAGTCGATCAATTGCAAAAAAACCCCTTTTCCACTTTTAAGGTATATGGCGCTTCATCAATACTGGTAAGGGTTTCCGCCAAACAAGTTTGTGGTAACAGATGGGACGGCCAAAAGACAACTCAAAAAAAATTTTTTTCTCCATGTTACCAATTTGACACAAAAATTTTTTCTTTTTAACAATGAGGAGCTTTTCCAAGGTTGTGTCGATAAGTTTTGCGATATTGTAACCTGTCGTAAACTCAAATGAAATATGGTCCTTTTTGATATTGCCGTATATTTAATAAAAAATTTAACAATTCGGCAACCCAGATAATGGCAAAGCATTCTCAACTTGTATTCTTTTAAATGTTTATCTGCTTTGACATCGTTTTTCATATGATAGATAGGCGACCCGATCACGACTATCTTTTTTTTCCCAATAGCGCAAATCTTCTTATTTCTGAACGGTTTTCATTTCATTACCGCTTTTTTTACACAGTATTCGTCAATGCAAACGAGAATTTTTTCTATTTCCCGCTTTGTGTTATACGGCGCATAGAAGTGACCTTTGCTTTTTCTGTAAGTATCTCTGAGAAACAAACCGACTTCTGTTTACTTTAAACATATTACTTTTATTAACTCCGGAAAATGGACTTATCGACCCTTGTTGCTGTAGGTTTTGATTCATGGTTGATTTCATAATAAAAATATCACGTTTATTACTATTAACGAGTATTTTGTGCTCAGTTACATTAAATCCTCATAAAGTCTTTGCGGAAAATACGCTTCCCGGAACCGCACAAACAATGGACCCTCGGTCATTGGGTACAGCCGGAGCAATGATAGCAGTTCCGGGAGGAATCAACGGTATCTATTTGAACCCCGCGTCTATTGCCATGGTTCCGCTGTTTCATTTGGAGGGAATGTATCAATTTACGAGTCGTGAAAACATGCACATGGGCGGACTTGCGATTGCGGATTCAGCTACCAAACCGGGCATCGGGGCCGGAGTTTCATTTAATTATACCGGATGCAATTCCAATCGTACCTCACACGATTCATTTGACGGAAGACTTAATGTTGCAGGCTTTATTGGAAAAGTGTTTGCGATAGGATTAACCGGCAGATATCTTCGAGTTGAACAAAATCGTTCTGATTCTACGTGGGGACCGGCGGGGAAACCCTCATTCCCTGCTTCGGGAAGTCGTCAAATTGACGGATTAACATTAGATGCCGGCGCATCGCTTCATTTGATAAAAATGTTAACTATTAGTGTTGTAGGATACAATTTGACCAATACCGAAAGTATGTTTGCCCCTATTATGCTAGGAGCCGGTGCATCAATCGGATTATTGAAAAAAATTCTTATTGATGTGGATACTTTGATCGATTTTACGAGTCATGACAAAACAAAAACACTGTTAAGAGCGGGAGGGGAAATACTTTTTGCAGATATGTTTGTTGTCAGAGCCGGTTATCAATATGATTTCTACTATGAGAGAAATTTAGTAGCAGCGGGTTTAGGTTATGTTCACAGTAGTTTTGGAGTTGATGCCGGATTTACACAAGAAATAGTTGAAAAAGGAAGAACCGTTTTTGCAATAGGTTTTAAGTTTTTCATTCCCTCCTTTTAGTTCAAAACTCAGAATATAGTCTATGGGTTAATTCTCTTGAGAAATTAGATAAGGACCTATAAATAAGAACCTATATATGAAGAACTTTTTTTTTCAGCATCATAAAAGCTTTCCGTATGTTTCTTTGCCGTACCTTTTTATCGTAACTGTTATAGCCGTTTCATTACAAGGAACGGCTTTTGCAAAATCTCTAAATTTAGAAAATAAGATAAAGGGTATAACAGTAGCGCCGATAGAAGACCGACGTTTGGGTGAGGTCGGTTACGGCACCGAACCTTGTAATCAGGCACTAGAAGAGATTGAAGAAGTCGGTGCCGATTGGATATCTTTAACTCCCTACGGTCGAATGGATAATCTTCAGTCAACCGACATTCTGTTTGATTTTGAGATTCCGTTTGAAGAAAATGTAGAGCGAATTAAAAGAACCGCTCAACACGCCAAGGCTTTGGGTTTAGAAGTGGCGCTTATTCCTCATCTACATGTAATGACAGGAGAGTGGCGGGGTGAGATAGAAATGAAAAGCGATGCTGAATTTTTAGAGTGGTTTAAAGCATACGACAGCTATGTGCTCAGGTGGGCTCAAGAAGCAGAAAAGATGGGAGCTTCGCTTTTTTCAATAGGTGTAGAGTTTAAAAGTACCAGCAATCTTTACCAAGATCGTTGGAAACAAACCATAGAGCTTGTAAGAACGGCATATTCCGGTCCGATTACCTATTCTGCCAATTGGGACGAAGTTGAAACCGTAGGCTTTTGGGATGAGTTGGATGCAGTGGGAATAAACGCATTTTGGCCGCTGGCCGAAAAACCCGATGACGGCTATTCTGTTATCGCAAAGAAATCTCAACAGATAGCAAAAAAATTAGAACAATATTATGTCAATTGGGGAAAACCCATTTTGTTTACTGAATTTGGAGTAAAAAGTGCAACCGATGCGGCTCTTGCACCATGGGAATGGCCCGAACACTGCAACGACTTGGTTTACGATGAATATTACCAAGCATCAGCATATTCGGCGGTTTTTGAGGTAATAACAAAAAACCCGTGGTTTTTAGGTATGTTTATATGGAAGTATTTTTCAGACCCCTATGACGAAACGCAAGAGGACCGAGCCGGATTTACTCCCAAATACAAGCTTGCAGAAAAGGTATTGTCCTTTTGGTACAATACCGACTGGTCAGTCATTCCGCAACCTGCGCAATATATGCAGGCAATTGAAGTGAACCTCCTTTAAACCTTGCTATCGGCAAGCAATTTTAGGAAGTCTCTGATGCTGTCAGATACGCTGTTTTAAACTCTTCAAAGCGGTTTTCGGTTATGGCTTTTCTTGCTGCTGCTGTTAGGGCTCCGTAGTGATATAGATTGTGAATTGATAGAAGTCTTAGGACAAGCATTTCTCCTACCGTAAAGAGATGTCTTAGGTATCGTCGCTCAAAGCCTGTGCAGCAGGGACACGTACATCCCGGCTCTAAGGGCAGCGGGTCGTCTATGTATCTTGCTTGTTTTATGTTGATTCGGCCTCCTTTTACAAAGGCTTGGCCGTTTCTGGCATTTCTTGTAGGCATTACGCAATCGAACATATCTATTCCGTTTGAAATGGCTTCTATTAGATCTTCGGGGGTTCCTACTCCCATGAGATAGCGCGGTTTTTCTTTGGGCATTTGAGGTCCTACTGCTCGAAGTATTCTATACATATCTTCGGTCGACTCTCCTACAGATAGACCTCCTAGTGCGAGGCCGTCAAAGGGCAGGGATGACAGCTCTTCTAAATGCTCTAAGCGCAAATTTTCGTGAATGCCGCCTTGTACTATGCAAAACAGCGCTTGTCCCTCACCTCGCTGACATTCCAGTTGTCGTTTTGCCCACAGAGAAGTTCGGTCCATGGCTGTTTTAACGACTTCTCGCGATGCATCTCCGGAAGGACATTCATCCAATACCATTGCAATGTCAGACCCCAGGGCTGCTTGCACGGCTATCGCTCTTTCAGGGGTCAGCTCTATTTTGGAACCGTCTATGTGAGAAGAAAAAATTACTCCTTCGTCAGAGATTTTTACTCTCTCACCCAAACTGAACACCTGATATCCGCCGGAATCAGTAAGGGTCGGTCCCCTCCAACCCATAAATTTCGCTAGGCCTCCGGCTCGTTGAATTAGTGCTTCGCCCGGTCTTTGCATTAGATGATAGGTATTGCCCAAAATAATTGATGCTCCGCTGTCCTTTACCTCTAAAGGATGGAGTCCCTTGATCGAAGCTCTCGTTCCCACCGGCATGAAGGCTGGTGTGGGAACATTTCCGTGCGGAGTACTCAGCATGCCGCATCTGGCGTTTTGCGAACGCGCAAGAATTTTAAAAGAAAAAGAACTGTTCATAATTCACTCGGCTCAATAAACATGGCGTCTCCGTAACTGTAAAAACGATACTTTTTTTCAACAGCTTCTTGGTAGGCTGACAAAATACGTTCGCGGCCGGCCATGGCGGATACCAAAGAAAGAAGCGTTGATTTGGGAAGATGAAAGTTGGTTATAAGACCGTCTGTAACCCTAAATTTATATCCCGGAGATATAAACAACTCGGTAAAACCTATTCCTGCTTCCAATTTGCCTTTGCACGCATAGGCTCCTTCCAAAGCTCTTACCGAAGTTGTTCCCACCGCGATTACCGGTCTTGAATTAGCTTTTGCTCGATTAATTGCTAAAACCGCCTGCTCACTGATAATGAACTCTTCCTTGTCCATTTTGTGTTCTTCAAGAAATTCGGTTTTAACAGGCCTAAAGGTACCGGGGCCTACATGCAGGGTAACAAAAGCAATTTCAATTCCTCTAGAGAGAACTTTTTTTATTAATGAATCAGAAAAATGCAAACCGGCAGTGGGCGCGGCTGTCGAACCGTCATGTTTTGCGTATACGGTCTGATATCTCTCAATATCTTCGGGAATCGGCTTTCTTTTTATGTACGGAGGCAGCGGAACAGCTCCTACGTGTGATGCCAGTTCACGCACTTTGTCAGCCGTAAGCTCAATGTTTAAAATTACTTCACCGCTTGGTTGTTTTTCTTGCACAACTGCTGACACACCGGAAATATTTAGAATGTCACCAAGTTTGATAGGGCGATTTGCCTTAACCAAAGCCTCAATACGACAAGAAATCTCATCACTGTCTTTCATTCGAACAATTAAAACTTCAACAGCGCCGCCCGTTGGTCTGACAGCCTCAAGTCTGGCCTTAAACACTCTGGTGTCATTAAAGACCAACAAAGCATTTTGGGGCAACAACTCGGGAAGATCTACAATGTGTTTGTGTAAAATAGTTTTAGAATTGTTTTTTAAAACCATTAATCGCCCGCCGTCTCTTTCGGAAGGCGGATGATACGCAATGAGCGACTCAGGAAGTTCATAGTCAAAATCTGAGGTTTTAAGTCTAAATTGTGGTTTCGTTTGCTCCATCAGGAGTTGTTTTACTCATTTTTCCAAAAGATGACAGATCATTTTGTTTGTCTTCGAGCATGAAGTCTCATGTGACCGAATTGAATTCCCTCAGAAGACAGTGCGGCCAAGGCGGCGAGGTTACATGCAAGGCCTACTGCACCGGCAATGCACCCCAAATCCTTTGCTTTTTCTATACCCATTAGTTTTATACAGGCTTGAGCTGTCGGGTGAGCATTTGCAGCTCCGCCGACAATTCCTACAGCCATCGGCATTATCAACTCACCAATAAGCTTCCCTTCTTTTATTTTCCATGAAGACAACGGCGAATATCCGCCGCCTCTAAGCGCTGCAAATGCATGTCCTCCGGCCTCAACCGCTCTCCAGTCATTGCCTGAGGCAATCAAGACGGCATCTATTCCGTTGAAAATGCCTTTGTTGTGAGTTGCAGCTCTGTACGGATCGGCAGCTGCAAATTCCCAAGCTTTAACGACTCCTTCAGAAACAGCTTCTCCGGAATATCTTCCCCTTTTCATAGCTTCCACGGGAATAGACACCGATGCCCTAACCAACCTCTTGTCAGCCAAATTGGTCAGAATTCTGAGGCCTATCTGTCCTTCCGATATTGAGGCGATCATTTCAGAAAGCTTTTCGGCCATTGTGTTGACGCTGTTTGCTCCCATAGCATCAACACAGTCTACAGCGAGATGAAGAACCGTTCGTTCTTTGTTGCCTACGCATTCTCTGATCGTAAGATCTCTTGCGCCTCCTCCTACCGCTACCAAGCCGGGCTGAGCTTTGTTTGCGGCTTCCAAAATATCATTTTTTGCCGATATCAATCGTTCGTAAGAACCCGGTGCAGAATTTCTAATCTCAATTTGAACTTCCATAATTGACGGATCGTGCTCACAAATAAAACCGCCGCCGGATCTTACCATTCGAGCCGCATTGCATGCTGCCGCTATTACAGAAGGCTCCTCTGTCGCCATAGGCACCAATACCTCTTGCCCGTTAATAATAAAATTCGTAGCAATACCTAGAGGTATACTGATCGAGCCCACAGCATTCTCAACCAATCGATCTGATAACTCCAAAGAGGAGGCTTGCCTAATAGCTGTTTCAAGGTTAATGCCTGTTAATTTCTCAATTTCATTTTGTCGCTCTTGCACCGAAAGTCGTGAGAAATTTTTTAGAACGGATTGTTCAATGCTTTTCATAAGCAACATATTATTATCAGCAACTAAAAATAACAATGTTGCTTTACAATAAGCTCACATAACTGAGTAGAAATCGTTTATGCTATGACGCAGGACAAACAGCCCATACCAATCCGTAGGCATCAACAGTATCACGAGGGGGACGTTCGAAGCTGAGAACTTTAGATGTTCTAATTCTACAATACGGTGATGACAAAATTAACGATCTTCCTACATAGAATTCACCGGGCAGATTGATGTCCAGCGAAGTACCCACAGCTTCGTGATTTGAAATCCATATCTGGGTTGTGCGATCTCTAACTGCAACACATATACCCGAACGAACATGATATTCATGATTCTGTGTTCTATAAATAGTGTGTACCCTTCTTTCGGGTCCATCATAGTGTGACATGTTTTCCTCCCTCTGCGCAGAAAACCGCGCTTCAAGAAAAGTTATAATAGGCAAAACATAGTTGAGTCAAAAAAAGCGCCGACAAGAAACTGTATCTATGTCGCCTATTGATTGTGTGAGGTGTTTAGGTTATACGTTACATCCATATGGAATCAAGCCAAGTAACCCGTCCAATAATCCAATCCTTTGTAAATTGAACTCGTCCTTTTCGTGTAGGAGCTGCGGATGCATCAAAGAATTTCGCGGCAATAGTTTACCATTGAGAGTCAAGCCAAGTTAGTCTTTCGGTAAGCCAGTTTTTCATAAACTGAACCTGTGCCTGCCAAGTGGGTTCAGTCGGAGCATCAAACATTTCAACTTTGGGATTTGACAATATCGGCCATTTTTGAAAATTTCGATCAGCAGCATTGCTGAGCGAAGCTGTCAGCGAATCAATTCTGGCCAGTAAACTGTTGTTTGACAAAACACCCTGTCTTAGTTCTCTCCATCGATTTCGCAACAACGTTTGGAAATTGGAATCTTCAAGCATGCGAACAAACCAATCATTTGAAGGATTATCGCGAGTGTTTGCCGCATAGGTAAAACCCTCCGGCGAAAGGTTTGACCATGTCGCAGCATAACCTGTTCCGAAGGTTAGGTCATAATCCCATAGAGGACCGGCTTTGATAACATCGTTTCGGTCTTTATAAAAATAGGCGCTTCTCAAATATGCATCGAATTCTCGCCCCAACTCGTTGAGTATTATCTGATCTGCCATTGATTGTGAATCGATATAGTCAGTATATCCTGAAAAGCTCGGTGAGTGCAGTGCATTGCTGAATTCAACAAGATAATTTGTAAGCCAACTTTTCTGTGCATCATTAATGTCGGCAGGATCAACAATTTCTAAATCTTTCCAACAATTCTGAGTTCCTGACGGACATTGCAAGATCGGCTCTTCTGCTGCCGACCACTCAAATTTAAAAATATATCCTCCGGACAACTTGGACGGATCGGTATCCTCTCCTGACAAACCTTTGAGATCCAATCGGTTCTTAGAGTTCTCAATTCGCTCCATTATCAGATATATACCTTGATATCCGGAAGTGCTGAGAGCTCCTCCGTCGACATTCTTGTACACTTCGCAAAATCTAAACCGCGGCGCGGGCATTCCCATTTCCGGACCCAAGCTGTAAAAGAAAGCATCCCTAATCAAAGCCTTGTCTGTGTATATATTTCTCAAAATCCAGTCGCCGTCTTCGGGCATGGTTAGAATAGGAAGTTTTCGGTCTTCGTTATTGTGATCCCAAAGTTCAATACGATACGGCTTCTTAGGGAAAGACGCTGATGAATTTCCCCTTAGACGAACACCGGCCCTAGAAGCAGTGTCAGGAGAATTCGATAATTTAGCTGTTCCGTTTTTAGTATCAAACACCATAAAGTTAGATTTTAAATATTCTCTTACAACAGTTCCGCCGAAGAACCCTCCCCCGCTTTCTGTCGGATCACCTTGTCCCAACGTGTCAAAAACCACAATGGGAAGATCTATAGACACATCTCCTTGCCTTTTTATATATATTCCGGAGACAGGAATTCCGGTTCCCTGGCCGTTGTTAAAAACATCGGCCATTATTTCGCTGCTCGATGAAAGATTTATAGGACCGCTATAAACAGAAGAAGAAGAGGTCGGTGCAGTGCCGTCAGTTGTGAAGCGAATTTCACCATCTCCTCCGGTAATCGTTACCTGAACAGATCCTTCAAAGGTTCCGCTCGGCGGGTCGAAGGTTAGATTCAGAGTATCCGTGTCTGTGTCCGTATCCGTATCGGTGTCAGAATCTGAGTCGGCATCTGCATCACTATCAACGTCGGTATCGGTATCAGAATCTGCATCAGCATCGCTGTCGGAATCAGTATCTGTGTCAGTATCAGCGTCCGTATCGGCGTCTGCGTCTGCGTCTGCGTCTGTGTCAGTATCAGAATCTGCATCAGCATCGCTGTCGGAATCAGTATCTGTATCAGAATCAGCGTCCGCATCCGAATCGGCGTCAGCATCAGCATCAGCGTCAGCATCAGCATCAGTGTCGGTATCAGCATCAGCATCGGTGTCTGTGTCGGCATCTGCATCAGTATCGGTGTCTGTGTCGGCATCAGCATCGGCATCAGCATCGGAAGCCCCGGACTCACAATATCCTTGATTACAGAAAAAACCGCTGTCGCAGGTGTTATCCGGATGACATTCGCATCCGTATTGACCGGCAAGACAAGTGTTTTGGTTATCAGACGGCTGACATCCTGCATACACAATTGCCCAAAGCAAAAAAACAAATGCGGTGACAAAACTTATTGGTTGAGTCTTTGATAATCTTTGAGTGTTGTTAAAATGACTAAGATTGAGTCCTTCATTCATATTACTTTTAATAAACCGCACTTTACTACCTCTTCGTTTTATAGTGAATTTAATGTTTCACTAATGTTACAAAACATTAATAGAGTGTCATATGTTTCAATAAACCGTTCACTGGGTGAGAGTACCCGTTAAGACAATAATGGCTCAAAATGTTTTTTCTTTATATTTTCAAATTTCACTAATATAGACATAACGTTAAAGCAAATTGCGACTTTATTGACCTCAGAAAGGAAAAAAATAATGGATATCTTGGCCGATAGTTTGAGTCTTATCAAACCGTCGCCCACCATGGCAGTAACACAAAGAGCAGCCGTTTTGCGAGCGCAAGGTATAGACATATTGTCACTTAGCGTGGGAGAACCCGACTTTCCGACGCCCTTGCACATAGTAGAAGCTGCAAAATCTTCGATGGATAAGGGCCTGACCGGATATACTCCTGCAATGGGAATCGATAGTTTGAGAGAGGCAGCGGCACAACAGAGTGAGAAGGTGCGAGGTGTTTCGTGCTCGGCAAATAATATCATAATAACAGTGGGAGCAAAGCACGCTCTTTTTGAGTTTTTTCAAACAGTTATAAATCCCGGAGACGAGGTGATAATTCCCGCACCATATTGGGTATCATATCCCGATCAAGTTCGCTTATTCGGCGGAATACCTGTTATTGCTCGAACCTCGCCGGAAAATGAATTTCAACTTACAGAAGAAGAATTTCATCGACTGCTTACTCCCAAAACGAAAGTTCTGTTAATAAACACACCCGGCAATCCCACAGGTACTGTATATTCCAAAGATTCATTGATAAAATTGACAGATGCAGCGGTATCAGAAGGAGTTTT
>CAYWLQ010000072.1:15971-26232 GCA_964458775.1 uncultured Myxococcales bacterium
TGGTTTATGGAAATCAAAATCACATATCTCCTCTCGCTTTGGTTAAAAGCGAATTTCGCGATAGGGTTTTTGTGGTGGACGGAGTAAGCAAAAGCCATTCAATGACAGGATGGAGAATCGGATGGGGAATAGGTGATCCGGAAATCATTAAAGGAATGTCAAAAATACAAAGCCAGTCTGTTTCTGCTCCTTCTTCAATATCTCAATACGCTGCCGAAGCTGCCATTAAAGGAAAGAGTGAATACCTTAAAGACTGGAAAAAAGAATACGAAAGAAGAAGAAATGTGGTATGCAGCGAACTCTCAAAAATAAAAGGTATAGAGTGTTCTGTTCCTGCAGGAGCGTTTTATGTTCTGCCTTGTGTCAAAGGTGTTATCGAATTAATGGGAGAAGAAGCAACTGATGTTACCTTAGCAACATATCTACTGGATGAAGCTCATGTAGCAACAGTCCCTGGAAGCGCTTTCGGAGCGCCTGGGCACTTAAGGATTTCTTATTCTACTTCGATAGATATTGTAGAAGAGGCAATGAAGCGAATAGCTGAAGCAATAGAAAAGCTGACTGCGGGCTAGTGCTTCAGACAAGTCAACTCTTGTATATGAACTTAACGTATGGATGTATTAGGCTTGCTATCATTACTTAAATCGTTTGAGACTGCCTTGTTGGAAATTCCATTCCGGAGTAACCAGTGTTTCATTTGGTCGATAACGATACCATGGGCTGATTTCGGGTTCGTTGGGATTTTTAAGGACATGTACCTGTTGGGCGGGCATATAACTTTGCGCAATTAGAAAAACTTGGTTGCCGGTTTTGTCAGAAGCGGTGCTGAGAACGATTACCGCATGTCCCGGAGATCCTCCTTGAATAAAAACATTTCCCGGCTTGATTGCTGAATTAGGTGTAACTGTAATAAGTTCTTTGCTGAGCGATGCAGTTCCGGCGTATTGAAATACTTTGTATAAATAGTTGCGAAAAGCAGCATAGTTTTGTGCGGGACGAGCGTTTAAGTTCCAAACTGTTTGTTTGTCGATAAAGGTCGGACGATATCCTCTTTTCCAATCAGACCACTTGGCCGGACTGCCGTTTGTAAATTGAAATGAAATTTCATTTTCTCTTCCCATAGCGCGGAGGTATTCGGCCCTCAGTCTGATAACCGCATCAGCGCACTGCTGAAGATTTCTTTCTCCTACATCTATATCGATTATGGCATCATGTGCAGACTGATTGTTTTTGAATTCACCGTTGAATAGAAGTACTTGAGGTCGACCTTTAATAAGAGGCAATCCGGACAACCATGAACCAAAACCGTATGAAGCTTCTGTATCCCTATTGAAGCCGACAGGAGGAGAATATCTGGATTGCAAAGTGTCCTCCGCCGATCTTTCCAGCCACGGATACAAGCTTTGTGCATCAGCCTCTTTATTGCAAAAGAAAAAAGTCGGCAGTATTACACCGGTAATAAGTATTAGAGAAAGCTTCTTCATTTCGATTCATTCCTCGCAATCAGTAAATAAGACATTGAAGATGTAAAACATATTCATCTTGATTCGTTAAACTGATCGAATTTATTTAATGCTTATTCGTCAATCTGCTATGAACTTGAAAATCCAATCCAATCAATTCTGTTTTCTTTTTTTTGTTACAATATCTATCGCACTCTCATGTGAAGCTTCAGTAACGGTATCGGCTGAACAATTGCCGGTTACTGCACAAAAGGATACTCACGTTCCCTTGTCTATAGAAAAACAGGTCGTTGTCGGCACAGGATTAAAAGATTTAGGAATTTTTTCGGACCTGGATAACGAGATCCAAGTTCCTCTTTTCAAGGGGGCAAATAAAGATAACATATTGATAGCAATAAATAAGCACGCAAGAACGCTAAGTGCGCTTGTAAACGGCATTCCGATAAAAACCTATCCTATTGCGCTTGGTTTCTCGCCGATTGGAGACAAAGAAAAGGAAGGAGACGGAAAAACGCCGGAGGGTATCTATTCAATAGTTGAGATGAAGCAAGACAAACTGCCGAAAAAATACGGGGCACGTTCAATGCTGCTTTCCTATCCCAATATCAAAGACGCAGAACGCGGATGTAAAAAAGGCATTATTACAACCGATCAGAAGTCAGAAATTATTTCACAGACTAAAAGAGGAAATATTCCTTTGCAGACTACAGCTCTTGGAAGTTCAATTCGAATTCACGGAGGCGGCATTCAAGACGATTGGACCTTGGGCTGCATTGCAATGCGAGATGAAGATATAATCGAACTATTTGAAGTTGTGCGCAACGGAACTCAAGTAATAGTTGCAAAGGATATTCCTCAAGGTCTCACAGATAGTGACAAGGATGGAATTCCTGATCCCGTTGATATTGTAATGGGAGCACTCAAAGTTGATGTCAACAATGCATATTATGATGATAAATACTATCCTATATCTTCAAATAAGGGTGATGTTCCTAGAGATCGAGGATGTTGCTCCGATGTCATTATTAGATCTCTTAGAAATGCAGGCATTGATTTGCAGAGCGTTTTGCAAAAAGATATTCGAAGACATCCCGACAGTTATCCAAATATAAAAAAACCGAACTCCAGTATAGACCATCGCCGAGTTAAAAACCTTTTGGTTTATTTTAAGCGGCATTTCGAGGAAGTAGATGTCTCCGAAAGAAAATTTATGCCTGGAGACATTCTCCTGTTTGATACACTTCTCAAACAGGGACCTGACCATATAGGCATTGTCAGTTCTTTCTCTACTACGGACGGCACGCCGCTCATCATTAACAATTGGACTTACGGCTCTGTAACAGATTCTATGGACCTTTTGTCTTTTGTTCCAGTTACACATCAATTTAGAGCACCGCACATAATTGGAAAAAAATAACGGTCCCTCCGTGCATATGTATTTTTTCTAAGAACAAACCTTTAGCAAAAAAAAAAGACTTACCGCCGGCTTTTTTTTAGTAACAGCAATCGAAACCTGCGGTGTTGAACTAATAGCACAGGAGGTAATCATGAAAACTAACTATTTAGTATTTTTTTTGTTTGTATTTGGAGCGGTGATCGGATGTGAAATGCATAGCCTCTCCGATTATCAAACGTTTAATGAAACAGTTTCGAAAGTTGAGACAAATATAGATTCAGCTGAGGTTAGAATTGCGGCATCTGATGACGAAACCAGTTCCGTAGATTATGACGTAACATACTGGACCGATAGGCCGTCTATTAAAACTGAAGTAAAAG
Source organism: uncultured Myxococcales bacterium (assembly GCA_964458775.1). GTDB lineage: Bacteria > Myxococcota_A > Polyangia > JAAYKL01 > JAAYKL01 > CAYWLQ01. The sequence goes on from CAYWLQ010000072.1 coordinate 19,211, forward strand.
ACGGAACCCTACATGTTACAATGAGTTGTAGATTTCATTGCGACGGAGATTTTATTATTTATGTTCCGAAAAGCGTTTCGTCCAATATTGTTTTGGATTCAGGAGACTTAACGGTTGACGGTTTGCAGGGTAATCTTTCCATTAAGGTTGATTCCGGAAATATGCAACTAAAGAATCTCTCCGGTGAGCTAAACTTAAAGGCTGATTCCGGCAATATTAAGGGGAGCGTTGACAGCACGAAGGTAACAGCTAACGTTGATTCCGGAAATTTGTCGCTATTTTTTAATCAAAAACCGGATGACCTAAATCTTTCCGTGGATTCGGGTAATATCTATGTAGATGTTCCCACTGGTGACTATAATATTCGTACAAATATTGATTCAGGACGGGAGAAAATCAGTTCGCTTACTGTTAACGAGAATTCTTTGTCTCGAATTTATGCTGAGGCAGATTCCGGAAATATAACGATCAACGGATACTAATCGTCTATTTGTCGAATATTCACTCTATTTACCTAAACAAATCATGTCGTTTCGAAAATAATATCTCTTCAACAGATAACTGTTATATATTGGAAACCATAATCTCTCTGTAAAAGAGAGAATTGAGGTTCTATATGACAAGAACAGTTTTATGCATAATCTGGACAACTATTTTTGTTGCTTGTACACAAGATTTAGGCGACGAAAAAGACACAAACCGAGAAACAGAAACATGTAACGACCGTTCTTGCTTTGCCTCAACGGACAGCAATACAGTTTCCGACCAAGCTTCTGATTCGGATGTTTCTTCTTCTGATACAGAGAGTTTGCATTTTGATACAAATACGAGTTCTGATGCTGACGCAGATGCCGACGCAGATTCTGATAGTGATACTGATGCTGACATTGATACTGACACTGACATCGACACCGATACTGATACTGATACGGATACCGACACGGATACCGACACGGATACAGATATTGATACAGATACTGATATTGACACCGATACCGACACGGATTCTGATGGAGATTCTGATGGTGACTCAGATTCAGAAGAGATAGACAGCGTTACAGAGAAAACTGATACCGATAGTGCTGATGACAGCGACCTTTTAAGTGATTCAGATACATTTTTCGACACGGATACTGATCCTTCGCAGTCGATAGTTATCGACTCCTCAATCGTATTTCAAACAATGGAGGGTTTCGGAGCTTCGGGCGCATGGAATGTGGAATTTGTAGGCAAATACTGGAATGATGATCAGAAGGAAGCTATTGCTCGGTTGCTGTTCAGCAAAGCTTTTAACGAAAACGGCAATCCCGAAGGTATCGGTCTTTCTGCTTGGCGATTCAATGTAGGAGCCGGAAGCGCCGAACAGGGAGTTTCCAGCGGCATTGAGGAAGATACGCGCAGGGCGGAGTGTTTTTTGACCGCTGACGGTACATATGATTGGAACAAACAATCGGGGCAACAATGGTTTTTGGACAAATCAATTGAATACGGTGTTGAGAAGCGAATTTTGTTCAGCAACAGTGCTCCTGTATATTACACAAGAAACGGTTTGGCATTCGGCAGCGATTCCAGTCAAGCAAATCTGGCATCGGATAGGTTTGAGGATTTTGCTGCGTTTTTGGCAACAGTGATAGCTCATTTTGAGGAAGAAGGTATTTATTTTGATGAAGTAAGTCCCGTCAACGAGCCTCAGTGGGACTGGACCGGAGGCCAAGAGGGAAGCACCTGGCTTAACAGCGAAATCGCAACGATTGTCAGATACCTTAACAGAGAACTAATGCTGCGCGGACTGAATACAGAAATCTTAATTCCCGAGTCCGGCCACTATGATGAGATGCACAAGAACACGGGCAATCCAAACAAGAGTGACTATATATGGAATTTTTTCGATCCTACCATGCCCAATTATCTAGGCGACCTGGAACTTGTGCCTCATACAGTGTGCGGTCATTCTTATTGGACCTTTGATACGGATGCACAGCTTATTGATGCGAGAAATGCGGTGCGTGAGGAAGCGGAATGGTACAGTCTAAAATTTCAACAAACCGAGTACAGCATGCTGAGCATTCCGGAAGAACTGGGCAATGACCCGTCACATTTTGATATTGCACTGTTCATGGCCAAGGTTATCTATGCGGATATAGCGATAGCCGGTGCCGTATCATGGTCATATTGGACTGCCCTCGACAGAGAACGATGGGGACACAAAAACAGGTTCCTGCTAATTCAGCTTATTCCGCCAAGTTCGCCGGACGGTTCTTTGCAGCAAAGCGGAACCCACAAACCGCACAAAACCCTATGGACGCTGGGAAACTACAGCAGCTTTATAAGACCGGGTTATCAACGTATTTCACTAACAGGAGCTGATAACATTAAAGGCTTAATGGCTACAGCTTACAAATCTTCTGACGAAACAAAATATGTAACAGTTTTTGTAAACATGACAAATGCAGAACAAAAGGTTGTTCTGAGTTACAATAACCTCCAAACCGGCAAAACAGCCGACAATACAGACATCTACATAACCGACGAGGATTTTGACTTAAAAAGAATAACAACAATATCTCCAAACCGTAGTTTTAGAATACCGCCGCGCTCTGTGGTTACCATGTTAATGAATACAAATCAGTTATAACCTATAATTCTAAAGGGTATGAAGAGACAAGAAAAGAGAACTGAGATGATGATGACTGTACTATATAAAACGGTCTTCGCGACAATTGCCTTGCTTGCTTGTGGTTGCCGAGGCAACGCAGGGAAAGACGTTCTTAGTACCGACAGTGGCAGCTCAGACGAAGACGTCGAGGCCGATGGTTTTCCCAGAGCATGCCCTGATATTTACGATCGGAATACAATTGTAACTTTCGAAGTGGAAATTGACGACAATGATTGGACCGCCATGCAGAGAGACTGTCGCAACGAGGTTCAGTCGTATCGTCCGATTATTTTTCGTTACAACGGAGTATCATTAGATGCGATGATGAGGCTCAAGGGTAACTGGTCTTGGAACTGCGACAAGATGCAGTTTGTTATTTCATTCAACGAAATCAGTTCGGGCGGACGATTCCTAGGGCTCAGGAAGATAGTGCTTGACGCACCTTGGTATGATCCCACGTTTCTTCATGAGAGATTGGCCTTTTATTTTCTTGAGCGTCATGGCGTGCCGTACTCATGCGCTAACAGCGCGCGGCTTAACATCAACGGTCAGTACTACGGACTCTACACAAATATTGAGCGACTTGACCGTGAATATTTGGAGCGCAACTTTGACCTTCCAAACGGCAATCTCTACGCTGAAGGATCTGATCTTGTCACTAACGAGAACACTGCTGACACAAGCCGAAACGATGCCTACTGGGCAGCGAACGATCTCGATGCACTAGAAAATCTCGTAGATCTTGACCATGCGGTGTCGGTATGGGCCGGTCTAGCTATGGCTCCGGATCCCGATAGTTACTGGGCCGGAGTCGAAATTAACTTTTATCTCTACGACCATCCGACTCGCGGTTTTCTGTATCTGCCCTACGACATGGATATCGCCTTTTCAGAAAATCTGTGGCCGCAGCTTGTAAATGCGGATCCGATAATTTATGAGCACGAGGATTGGTTGAAAGAAACCCAATACCAAGCCGTGCTGTCCGATACCTACTGGTGTGAGAGGTTTGTTGAGGAGCTGAAGAATGCCAGGGCCGCCTACGATGTCACCTTGCTCGAAAGCAAAGTGGACGAATGGTCATCACAGATAGCGGAGGCTGCCGAAGAGGATCCAAACAAGACCTTTTCATTGCAGGAGCACGAGGAAGCCCTCACAGCTCTCAAAAGCTTCTTCTCCCGCCGTGCGGCCTTTGTCGATCAGTGGCTTGCCGATGGAGGACATTGTCCGGCAATATGGGGACTGTCCCCCAAATAAAAACCCACAATGCGGCTTGCGGCGGTCTGCGGGCTTTATTGCCCATCTTCAATGGCCGAACGTTATTCATGTCCCAAATGCGGCATTATCAATTCTGCCTATGATCTGAAATGTCGCAGCTGCGGAACCCTGCCGGGGTCTGCTTATGCAGAAGCGCACAAGGATTAAATTTTACTTCATATACAGAAGATGAGCGGTGTTAAATGAAAATTCTTAATAGGCGGTAGGCAGAGCAAAGCCTTTGAGCGGTTCAGGAAAACAATCATGCCGAACAAGGGTGATCCAACCAAATCGGAGATGACCAGGCAATCTCGTTATCTTCTTGGATCAACCGAACGAAATAATAAGCAAAACCGTTGATAGGAGGTGGAGGGAGAATGCCTTGAATATTGACGGAAGCGTCGTTCACTTCAAAATGCGTTTCGATGCCTCCATTTGAAACCAAAGAAAGTTTAATAATTTGTGATGTACCGACGGCTGAAATACGAAACGGAACTTCGGAACCGGTAAGAATTTCTTCTCCCATCGGGCATCCGTCAACTTCAAACCATAAAGCGATTTTTGCTCCCGAAGTTGCAAAACATCGACGTTTTTTCAGAGCATCGATTACTCCTTCTCGCGTAACATCTCGCGATAAAAATCCGGTCAAACCGGTTCGGTGCGAATCCTGTTTTCTCGATATACCGTGATGAAAGCTCAAACCGTGACCGTCAGAGCCTCCGACAAAGCCGAATCTAAGGTTTTTGTCTAATGCATCTGCTATGAACTGACCTTCTTTGTCATCTCCTCGTGTAGTGATAATTTGATTGTCATCTAAACGCTCATATGCACCGTGACATGAAATAATTTCCCAACACGTTTGTGTTTCAGGACAATGGTTTTCCATATCCGCGCCTGTCCATCCAACATGATGGGGAAATGCCAGAGCGCTGTGATGTCTGCATTCTCTCAATAAACCCGCAGAAGAGCTTGTTTTTGGATCGTCGCGAGACATCAAATGGCATTCATCTGTTGCAAAATAAACGGCTTTATGTCCCGGACCGGGATACATTTTTCCTGTCCATTCAAATCCTTTCAGAGTAACAAAAGCACCCGGCTCATAATACTCATCAACGACACGACAATAGTCTCTCCACTCTCCGATAAATGTCCTTTTACCTAAGAAACTTTCGTGATCTGTTATCGCGACCACTTGATCTTCGTAGCGCGTTTTTGCTCTAAAAAAAGTTTCTTCAAAGGTTCCGGTACCGTCCGATGCTGCTGTATGTTGATGAATATCGCCGAATAATACTCGACAGCCTCCGAAAATCAGATTACGAGATTTGACAACAGAAGATTTTGGAAAAAAAGTTTGTTGTTCAAGAACTTCATCAAGCAAAGGCATTCCTTGTACAGTCAAAGAAAGAGGCAGTTTTTCAATTTTAATTTTGTTTTTTTCCCTAAATGCAAACCACAAATAAGCGGATGATGTCGCAGCGCTAAAACGCTTCGGCCTGCACCCCCATCCTGAACGATCTATTTGTACAAAATCAGACTGTCCGGAAGCGCCTAAGTCTATTCTTCTACAACTTTGGGAGCCTCTTCCTATTACTATCAAATGACCGTCATCAGCTGAAATAAGAATAGGAAATTCAAAACCCTGATCTTCCTCATAACCTCTACGTTTAATTCGTTTTAGTTGTTCAGACGGTTGAGTTCTTTTTCCATTTTCATCAATATGAATAAGCTCCACATCTCTGACCAGCTCGGGGCCGGTATTTAGATCCCTATCTGATTGCCACGCAAGCCAAAATCCAATGGGTGAAGAAGCGATTGCAGGTACTGCTACGGAACACTCTTCGTCTGAAACAATTGTCTGTATCTGTTGCATTCCTTCCTGTGACAATAATCTAAAACAAATTGAGGATATACTATGAGTCATTTCCTGCCAAACAATACCTATAATGCCGTTTTTTATTGCTGCTTTGGGATACGCAGCACTAGAATGCTCATTTGAAATGGTAAAAATCTGTCGCTTATTTATAGTCAGGCTAATATCGTTTAGAATTATTCCCTCAATGTGCCTATTGTGTCCGTTGCGAACAGACCATACAAGTACAAGCATACTATAGTCAGCGTATACGGCAGGATGAGTCGGGACTGAAAGTCCGGGAACCAAAAGAATTGAAGGCTCATTGTTCGGATATTCTTCAAAAAATTTACAGTATAGACCTCCTCTGAGACCTTCCTCCACCCAAACCACAGCTATTTTTTCTCTAAAAGACGCTATTGCAATTCCTGATATTCCGTCGCACGAATTTGAGATTTTTATAGGCTCTATGAAAGACCCGGTATCTGAGACTAATGAGGTATAAACAAATTCGCCGTCTATATCGCAAGAAATCCAAGCTGCTCTGCATCGGTCTCTACTGTCAATACAGAGAACAGGAGAGCAGTTGTATCGGGAATCATTCACTTCCCGCCCTCCGAGTGTTTCCAATTCTATTCGTTAACTGCTTTTTTTGACGACTTATTGTCCGAAGAAGAACTTCCCGAAGATTTTGCCCCAGCATAATCCGTAACATACCAACCTGATCCTTTAAGAACAAAAGATGTTCTGGAAATAAAACGCTTAGCTTTATTCTTACCGCATTTTTCGCATTTTTGAAGAGGTTTGTCGGTTATTTTTTGCATGGCTTCAAATTCATGTCCGCAAGAATCGCAATGATATTCATAAATAGGCATTTCAGCAGGACCTTTCTTTAATAGGTTCCTATTTATCGAACCCGCTGAGAAACTAATCCTTCATATACAAAAGTCAAGCCGCAGGTCAAAAAACCGTCAATAAACGTCCAGGAAGAAAATTTCACAATTGCTGTAAAAAGAATTTAGAATAAAAACTAATCTTTTATCTTCAATCGAAGCAGAGTGCGAAACATCGGTTGGCAATCCCGCACCCGGGCAATCCCGCACCCGGGGCAATCCCGCACCCGGGTTGGCAATCCCGCACCTGGGCAATCCCGCACCCGGGTTGGCAATCCCGCACCTGCAATCCCGCACCCGGGTTGATTTTTTCCGAGCAACTTACCGGAATCATTGGACAGCAAATCACTTTTTAAAAAAATTCATAAAA
>CAYWLQ010000073.1:0-22392 GCA_964458775.1 uncultured Myxococcales bacterium
TAGCAACGGGAATGTACGGAAGACAACCGTCTTTGCCGGTTGATGATTGACCCATTATAATAATTGAATCTGTCAGAATATCTTCCGGATCAGGAACACGAGTCACAAGTTCACCGTTTCTGGCAATATTAGCTACAAAAGATTTCGGAATAAAATATCGCGCTCCTTCATCTGCCAAATGACTTCCCATTTCTCTATCTACATATTCCGCAGGCCATAACGGGCAAAACTTTACCAGCTCATATTCTTCTTCATCTGCCTGCACAAAAGACGACTGCTGTAGTGCGATTGCTGTCATGGATATTATTATTGCATATTTTAATATGTTTTTCATGATATTCTCTCCTTTCTACACTACGATAATGTAGTCGCTGTCATCTTCCGTGTCGGTGTCCGGCTCCGGGTAGTCGTCTGAATCTATTTCTATCTCTGCATCTCGTTGAATTTTTATGTAGTAACCCACCTCGTTGCCGTCTCGGTCATACAGTTTATAAGGAGAGGGAGTTTCGGGTTGCGGGTTTTCGTAGAGTATTTTTTCTTTTTGCTCTTTAAAGGCTTCTTTTGAGTACAGTACCGCCTTGTTTCCCGTTTTTTCGTAATACCAAAGATAGGAATCCGAAAAAATGTTCGGCAGAGGCGAGATTTTATTCACTCTAAAAAACAGCTGATTGAGCGCTCCGGGTACCGGATCGCTTATTTGTGTTGCGAGCAAAGAAAAACTGTGGGTTTCTCCTGCCTGCAGGGTTACTGTTTCCAATTCTATTATCTCGGTGTCTCCCTGGGGCGGTATCATCCTTGCTTCTATGCTTATAGAAATAGTGTAATCTTCGGTATTCTTAACAGTGCCGGTCAGCTCTTCTTGATCAGGCACTATAAAGTCACCTTCGTTGTTTATTTGTATTTGTACAAAATCCTCTACCTCTTCACCCGGTATAAAGCCTTCGGGATATACTTTAGGACACGTGTAGTTACACATTCCTTCATTGTCGCAAAAACGCAGATTATCCAGATAAAACAGGGCATAGTCCTGTTCTGCCGAAACCGACAGCAGCGCTGAAACCTTTCGTCCGGCCGATAGAGCTTCGGAATACTTAGGTACGAGCTGTAAGATTAGTGTTGTATAGGTATCGCCCTCAGCCTCTTCCGGATCATAGGCGGCATAACCGGCGTATTCGTAGGTGCCTTCTTGCGCGTCTTTTAAAAACAGTGCTATTTCCGCTCCCCATACATCATAGGGAGAGGCGTTGGAGCGCACGTCGATTGCGGCGTGAACCTGTGTTGCTCCTTCTGAAAACGGCATTGATATATCAATTTGTGTTTCGAGATCTACATACGGGTCTTCGTTTAGCGATATCATCAGCGCTGTTTCCTCGAAAAATCCCGTGGAAACCAAAGATACTTCCGAAGTGCCGCCTCCTGCCGTCGGAACCCAGTAGTTGTCTTCAAAACCCAAGGTATCGCACATGTCTTTATACGGCTCTTCTTCAAACTCCGTGTTGTATTCTGTGCAGTTGGGATACAGATTAACTTTAGAATCTGTATCAACCCAAACCTGCTTTCCGTACAGAGCGCCGTTTACCTCTACTCTTGAATACACATAAATTTGCGCGTTGGGCGCGGTAACAACTCCGTTAAACACACTGTCCGTGCCGATCTTTACCTGGCTCGTCGCTGCGGTATAAAACTGCATCTGAACCGGGTCGGCGTTGTCTTCTATTACAAACTGATTTCGATCTCCAAAACGAAGTTCGTTCTTGGCGTTGATCTCTATAAAACCCGTTCCCGGTGAAAACAGAAGCTTGGTCTCTCCTGCCTCCATAATTAGCTTTCTAAAGTTGTAAACTCCCTTGGTAGAAAACCGAAGGGACGAACCCGAGTGCAAATGCACATCACCGTAATTGCCCGGAGTTAAAACTCGATGATTGCCGCTGTAGAGTGTTATATGCTCAGAACCAGTGGGCACGGTTTTTACCGGAATAGTCTCGGGATTAATAGAAAGCCCTGACAACTCTTCACCGGTAACGGTTACCTGATTTTGCTTGGTAATACTTCCAGCAGCAAAAACGCTCGCATCCACAAAAGAGCGGTCACGCAGAAAAACATTACCTGAACTTACCAAGCTGCTTTTAACCGAAGCCTCAACTCCGACTTCAATTTTTGTAGCGGAACCGACAAGTCCTTTTGAAACAACAACCCTGTCACGAATATTGGTTTCTTGTGCGGAGTAAATACCGAAATTGCAGACTTGGGCTTTTGCCTCAAAGCTAAACAGACCTACGACAGCTAATGTGAAAAACAGAAAAAGACTTCTTGACCCGCGCTTTGTAAGCGCCCTACGAATTAGTTGCGTTGCATTGCATTGTAATAACAATGCTGATTCCCTAGCTTTTATCATTGTTTACCCTCCCTTGCAGTCATACCGATGACCGCACTTCATAAGTTCTTTTCGAACCGTTTTTTAGGACCTAAATTTTCGATTACAATTTTTTCTAACAACAAAATATGCGAGCTGTCAACACCTTGCGTATAGTTTTTCCCTTAACGTCAAATTATCCTTCTAATTGTCAAAAAGTTCATGAAAACGTTTTAAGATAATTGTACCGCCGCATAGCGAAACTTGGCAGAACGGTGCAAACGTTAGCCGGTCACACGAATGGAAAAGGTCGATATTTGTAAAGATTATCTTCTCATTATCCCTTCATTATCTTTTCCTTATAAATTAACCTCCATTTATCTATAATAATTCAGAATACGGGTTTTATTACTCCGTCTTCTCGTTTCATTTTGAATAAAATCCAATTTTTACGTTTTGGAACCGCCGGAACATTACATCAGAGGCAGGGAGATGCGCTTGCGTGTGTTTGCGCGAATCTTCGGGTGCGATTCGGTTCCCAAAGATACCAGAATTTTTGAGGCCGTGCGTAGTGCTGACCTGAAAGATGTGGAGCTGTTTCTTCCCGAATGCAATGAGGTTGTATCTACAGGATGGGTTCCAGAGATTGTTTACACAATGAAGGAGACCTCTGATCTGTTGCAGATTGTTATCCGTCCGGATGATGCTTTTTTCAGAAACCGTGCGCGCAGAGAAGCGGAAACGGCTGTTCCGCGAATCCGCAAGGAACATTCTGAGCAGAAGCAGGAAGAAGCACGGTGTTCTATGGATAATGCTTCCTCTACTCTCTCTCAGGGTAAAGTCTGCTATCGGGTTACCTTTTTGAACAGGGAGATTATGGTGAACGGGTTTCGTTTAGCCACCCCTCACTTCGACTCAGAGAACCATGTTGTTTTTGAATATATATTTCGCAATCCGGGAAGAAAAATCGATCTTTCTGAAATAGAAGCGGTGACCAAGCGGACCTTGAACAAGAAGCTCTATGACATCATTCGTACTCTCGGCTTTAAGAACGAGCTGAAGGACATTTTTTTCCCTAATGTTTCCAAGACCGCAATCGAATTCGTCAATCCGGTTACCGAAGCGGACTTTCAAAAACGGAAACTCCGGGAACCGCATCTTTATGCGTGAATTTCGGTGTGATAGATAAATATAGATAAAGGTAGTTTTTTGGGGAGAAAGACAGAGGAATTGACGACAGCGTGTCGGTTTTTTGGCAAGCTGGAATTCCCCGATTATGCGGGATTATTTTTTAATCAATGTAAATATGCATGAAAAATTCGAAACGACGGATATAACCCTGGCTGCGGTTCTCGTCGCCACGGTCGGTGCTCCGCTGGTATCCCTGGACCGGAGCGATCCCGGAAATATTATATTAGGTTTTTCAAGAGAGGATATTGCCGAGGAGCTGGTCGAGGCTTATAAGAAAGGACATATCAGGGTGGAGCCGTTGTTATTTACCGCAGCGCAACGATACATTAAGTCGGAGATACACGGGGGCTTCACCGGCGAGTATTAACCCTGTTTTCATGAAAAGCGGATTTATCAAGCTGAGGAGGACTGAAAATGCTCGGGAGCTATTAAAACGTCCCAAGAGTTTCGCCCTGCTTGCGCTCATCGCTCTTCGCGCCCGACGATCCGATGAACTCAACATTCACGGCCTCGGCATCGGCGAGGCGCTTCTCGGCGACCGCGAAGCAATTGGGCTGACCCAGCAGGAATATCGTACCGCAAAGGGTTTTCTTGAAAGACTCGGCCTTGCAACCTTCCGGGGAACAAACAGAGGCACCGTCGCTAAGCTTATAGACTGCACGATTTTCGACATCAATCTGACATCCGACAACGAGCCGGTCCGCAAACAGGCAACATTCAGACATCATTCAGGCAACGAGCGAAAAACGACTAACAAGAATGATAGAAATATAAAGAATGAAAAAAATGATAAGAAATTAGAAGAATACGCAAAATTTAAAAATAAATTTCTCAAAAAAACTCAAATGCCGCAACCGACCTACGAAGAGGTGAAGGCATTCCGATAATCAACCGGATAACATCATAACCGATCCGTCCATGCAGATACTCGAACTTCATCAGCGGTTTCGGCGTTACTGCGCCGTCGAAGAGGGGCTGAGCAATCGTACTATCAGGGCTATGGAAGGAACTTTTAAAACATTGCTAAGACGTTCCAGCGCTGAATGCATTGAGGAAATGTCCACGGAATTGCTTCAGGAGCTTTTCTACGAAGGAAAGGAACAACATCAATGGTCATATTGGCATTACATGAACCACTATAAATATCTTAAGAAGTTTCTCGATTGGTGCGTTCTGCGCGGATACATAAAACGAAATCCGATAATCGATATCAAGAAACCCAAAAAACCTCAAACTTTGCCGAGAAGACTGACGTTCGAGCAGGCGCAGCGTATTTTGTACGCCTCGTTCAATCATGACTGGCGCTATATATTCGAGCGACATCGAAACCATGCCATTATCGCAGTATTTCTCTATACCGGTCTTCGCGCTCAGGAGCTGTTAGACCTTCAGGTTGCCGACATCAACCTGACAGCCGGAGTTCTTCTGGTTCGGGAGGGAAAAGGGGGCAAGGATCGATACGTTCCGATTCATCACAAACTGTCATATATCCTAAAACGCTATTTAGGCGAACGAAAGCGCATGAACAAGCAATCACCCTATCTATTCGTCGGAGCAAAAAGCGACCATTCTCTCAACTATAAAGACATAAACAAATTATGTCGCAAAATATCCCGAGCAGTAGGAGTAGTCTTCACGCCCCATTGTCTACGACATACCTTCGGAAGTGTCGCCATTGAACAGGAAATGGGACTTGTACAGTTAAAAGAGATCATGGGACACAGCAACATCGCCTCGACAATGATCTATTTAAAAATGTCTCCGCAGGGACTACGGGACAGTTTAAATAAGCTTGAATTATTTTAATATATATGCTAACTTAAATAGTGGCTGTTGGTCGTTGGCGAAACAACAGCAAAAACGTTTTCATTTAAGAATTTCCTTTTAAACAAGCCAAAAACGTGCATTCAGAGGATGTAAAAATCCGGGCAACAGCCTCTTAAGCTATTGGTCCCGGGTTCGAGTCCCGGCTGACCCACCATTTCCGCTTGTGTAAGCCAAAAAACGCAGACCGATGTCATCGCCAACGACCAACAGCCAAAGGCTATTAACCCTTGGCTATATGAAACATGACATCCTAAATCTCCATGATCAGTTCTGCCAAAGTGCGCTCTGGGAGAGAAGCTTAAGACCCAGTACCGTAAAATGGTACCGGGGCGCGTTGAAATTCTATCTCCAGTTCTACAACAATCAGCTTGTATATCTGGAGCAGATGACAACGGAGAGTTTGCGTCGGTATTTTTATCAAAAGCGCTCAGACGGTTCCTGGTTGGCCGATACCCATCTTAACCAGTATCGGGCTCTCAAATCGTTCCTGAAATGGTGCGTTCAAAACGGATATCTATCTCAGAACCCGATTGAAAAGATCGAGAAACCCAGATTGGACAAGAAATTGCCCAAGAGAATTACTGAACAGGACGCATCACAAGTGCTGGAGTGCGTTTTTAACGAAGAAACCCGGTATCAATTCGCAAGATACAGAAACCGCGCAGTGTTGGCGGTTATGCTGTACGCAGGGCTGAGAGCATCTGAAGTGCTGAACCTTAAATTAAATCATGTCGATATGTGCAATAAGATTATCCACGTCTTTCAGGGTAAAGGAGCCAAAGACAGAGTGGTGCCGATGAGTCGTAATCTGCATCATTATCTGGAGGAATACCGACGGGAACGCTCTCGTATGGAAAAAGAGGGTGAATACTTCTTCATCACCCTTCGAGGAAATCGACGGTTTACTTACAGCGGGCTCAAACGTGTCGTTGAGAAAACCAAGCGGTCGACCGGAATAAAATTCTCCCCGCACCGGCTCCGTCACACTTTCGCCACCCTCATGCTCGAAGGCGGATGCGACCTGTTCAGCTTGCAGAAGATGATGGGGCATAGCGATATCAAGACCACGACGATATACCTCTCAGCCAGCGTGAATATGCTCCAGGAGCAGATTGTAAAGCATCCGCTGGGCTAAAAGCGGTCCTGTTTTGCGGCGGTTGTCTTATTGACGGCATTCCTCAAGATCATACTCGGCTTGAAGATTACAACTCGTCTCGCTTTCAGAGGAAGGATGTCTCCGGTATGAGGATTTCTTCCTCTGCGAGCTTTCTTGTCTCTTATGCTGAACTTGCCGAAGCCGGAAATCATAACATCGTTACCGTCTTTGAGAGCAGTCTTTATCTCTTTTATGCATGCCTCAACCTGAATAACCGCCTGATTTCTTGCCATATCGTCGATATTATCTGCAAGGTACTGGATCAAATCCGCTTTTGTCATGTACTCCTCCTCAAAGTTCTTCCTAACAGTGTCACGGTACGCTTAAAAAGGGTCGTCAAATCGTATTGTATCAAACCGCGCACAAATGTCATGATGCAAGTCGTTGTTTTGCGATATCATAGTATTCAGAATCCTTTTCAATGCCTATAAACCGCCTGCCTGTATCTCTGGCCGCAGCAGCGGTGGTTCCTGAGCCGCAGAACGGATCCAGAACGATGTCGTTAGGCTTTGAAAACGCGGTGACAAGGGGGCGGATTACTGTAAGCGGTTTCTGGTTGGGATGGAGTTCGTTTCCGGAGTACTGCCAATGCAGAACATCCGGCAGCTCTCGTCCCGGCAGCACCGGATTCCCCTTGGCAAGAAGATAAGCGCTTTCGTGGATTCGTTTGAGGAAGCGTCTGCTAGACGGGTAATGTTTTTTGAAAACGATGTGACCTACCGGATAAAATCCGACCTGTTTCCATGCGAGCATGAATTTCTCCACGTGGTTCCAGCCGTAGAAAGAGATACAAAAGCTGTTCTGTTTCATAACGCGATAGATCTCGGTAAACGCCGGTTTGAGCCAGGCATCGTTATCATCGTTGATAATGCTCCGTCCGTCACGGGAGCGGTAATTGACAAGATAGGGCGGGTCGGTAACCGCCAGGTCGATGCATTTTGCAGGAAATTTAGACAAAAGTTCGATGCAGTCCCCGTTGAGAATGCGATTAGTAAAAGATGAAACGGACTGCTCGGTTGCAGAAGCCGTGCCGGATATTGTGTTTATCATGGTGTTAATGATTTATGAAATACAGTTAAGATACCGGTTAAAAAGCAAGCAGTAACTGCTCTCCGCAACGGGTCGCATCTGCGAGTTCGTTTTGGTATCTGCGGATATGAGCTTCGACTACCGGGACGGCCCTCTTTGCGGTCCAACCCAACATGAGGTCGAGTCGTGACATTTCGGAGTCACCGTACTTTTGTAAACCGAAGAGCCTGCGTTCTGCGTTTTCCAGGTCCCGTCGGATATCCTGAGCGTTTCTTGTTTTCATGGTTTTGGGGGTTAAAAACTAAACACCTGCAGAAGACCATCGATACGTAAGTGAAAGCGCAAAGGGGCACCCGAAAGGCAAATCCTTGCGCGTCACAGTACGATGGTATGATTCGGAGTGTCAGTTTGCCCCGAAACCGGAAGGACAGAATACGGAGATCAGAGGAGATACACGAGATCGACAGAAAATCTCTGCCTTTCGGAAAGTATAGGAGCTTAGTGTTGTTTCTCGATATGTGAAGCGGGTCTGTCGGTGTTCTGCTGACCTTTTTGCGTAAGGTCCTTTGCAAAACACGCATTGAATCCGCACGAACACCCTACAGGTTAGATACTTCTGAATCTCTTCTACACTGTGGTGGAGATTGAGCGTAGTAGCCGCAAGGGTTGATGCCAGAAGCCTTCAAACCATGAACCGGGCTAACCGTGTTGCTTGTAGTTTGTAAACCTCCTACTATATTTCAATTATCTTTTGCGGCGGCTCTTTTGTTTTATCTTTATAACCTTTCCCGTATTTTTCGGCTGGATCCACTACGGCGGAAGCTGAATTCAATTTTTCCAAATTTGTTGTCGGTTAAGATTAACATAGTTCTAAGTCATGCTTTGCTAATGCAAAACTGAATTAAAGATTCTCTATCTATATAAGCTATGCACATATTCTGAGTTCCAACAAACAAAATATTGAGAAAAATTAACGGCTTGGCTGATTCTGTATGTTATTGTTTTGATTAGATATATTATGATTATAATTATAATTACAAATGTTTCTACCTATTGAAACTACTTACTGAAAAAAAGTTGTACTTGCTAGTAACCCATGCTAATTTAGCACTGGTTAGCATTAGCAAGTACAACCAAGAGGTGAATTAGATGGATTTAGGTGATTTCTTAAAAAAAGCACGAAAAAGGATGCGTAAAAGTCTCAGGCAGGTACAAGAAGATATTGAAGTACCTAATGCTCATATTAGCCAGTTAGAAAACAACAAAATCAAAAAACCATCGGTTGAGCTTTTGTCAAAGCTTGCAATCTATTATGAATGCAATCTTGATGATCTTCTAACCATGGCTGGATATGAGGACGATGAGAAGAACTCACAACAAAAAAGAAAAACACCTCCTTCATGGCACACAGGGATTCAAAACATTCATCGAATGGTTACAGCAACGGATTTGATCAACTATTCTGGAAGACGAGAGTCAGAGGGTAAATTGCCAGAAATCATTCGAAGGCTGATAACAGCAACTGCTGATATCCAATATTTGACCATGCCATGTGGCGACAGCGTTAATGCAAATGGTTGGGATGGGAAAGTCATTTTTGATTCACATTACAGTCATAATTTTATACCAACAGGTGTTTCATTCTGGGAAATGGGTAAGGGGAAATATTATAAAACAAAAGCAAATGATGACTTCAAAAAAAGAACAGAAAATCCGCTGGGGGAGAAAATTAATGAGGCAACTTTTGTATTTGTTACGACCCAAAGATTTGATAAAAAATCTGAATGGTTGATTGAGAAGAGAAAAGAAAAGGGGTGGAAGGATGTTGTTGTTCATGATGCTGATGATATTGAACACTGGCTTGAAATAGCTCCAAGCGTAGGATTGTGGCTTGCCACTGAGCTTGGACTATTTCCTACTATTAATGCATTACCCCTATTAGCTTTCTGGCAGGAATGGTGGGAGTCAACAGATATACCCATAACAACCGACCTTTTATTGAAAGCTATTCCTAATCCTTCTGAGGATATAAAAAACTTCCTATCTCAAAACACAGAGCAAAGACTCAAAGTCTACGCTGCAGAACAGGATGTGGCAATTGCCTATTTATGTTCTGTCATAGAATCCATTGAGTCATCTGCTGTTCGTCTTTCACTTTGGTCAAGAAGTATAATTGTCAAAGATTTGGAAACATTTAGAAAGGTTTCCCAGCAAGGACATTCATTATTGCTGATTCCAACCTTCGAAAATGTCCCCATTGGATCTGCAATTAGTAATGGACATAAAGTCTTCATCGCTTCTTCTCAACTAACAGATGACAAGAATCAATTAGCAATAAAACGTTTGCCAATTGCTGACATTGAATCTCACCTTCAAGCAGAAGGGGGTCTAGCAGAACATGCAGCTCATAGATTGGCAAGAAGCACTCATGGTTCTCCCTGCATTTTAAGAAGGAGATTGACAGATAGAGAGGCTGTTAAGCTTCCATCTTGGACTACTCCAGAGAATGGTTCCCTTTTTGTTCCTATTATGCTTGCTGGCTCATGGGACTCAGAAAATGATGGTGATAGAGAGGTGTTAGAGATACTCTGTGGCAAACCATACAATGAAGTTGAGGCACTTGCACATTCTTTCTGCACACTTGAGAACCCTCCCTGCAAAAAAATTGGTACGTTATACATTCTTACGTCTCAGGAATATGTCTATAGCTATCTGCAAGATTTGATAAACCCAGAATCCTTAAAAAAATTCAAAAAGGTAGCTTATGATGCTTTGAGTGAAATCGATCCAAGATATGACATGGATAAAGAAAATCGATTTGCTGCACTGATTGAAGGCAAGAAGAAAAAGTTTTCAGGGGCCTTGAGAAAAGGGATCAGTGTCTCATTGGTTCTTATTGCCTCGCAACCACCAGCGAATTACCCTGGGGCTGGTGATCTTGTTGAAAGTGTTGTCTGCGACATTTTGAAGAAGGATAGGCACTCATGGAAGTTCTGGGCTTCAGTATCAGATGTTCTGCAGAACCTTGCAGAGGCATCTCCTGAATCGTTTTTGTCATCTTTAGAATCCCTTGAAAACAATCAGGAATCTGATATCCAGAGCATATTTCATCAAACTACGTCCATGGGAGGTTGTGATTATAGCAACATATTATGGGCACTGGAGTGTTGTGCATGGAATCCTCAATATCTTAGCAGAGCAATAAACATCCTACTCTTTTTGATGGATATGCAGGATACTTCGAGCAATTGGGTAAACCAACCTTCCAATAGCATTCTTTCAATCCTATTGCTCTGGTATCCGCAAACCACAGTATCATTAGAAAAAAGGTTTGAAATTGTTGATGCTATTATTCAACGCGATTCAGAAAAAGGTTGGTGGTTATTAATGGGTTTGATCCCACCAAGACATGGGATAGTATCAAACAATGCGAAGCCCAACTACCGTGCATGGGCAGATAGTCATACTAACAGCGTGACTAATAAAGAATTATACGATGGCATTAAAATGATTTGCGATAGAATCCCTCAATTGGTTGATGAAGAAAAAAATCGGTGGAAGCAAGTCATTGACAAGTTACTGGAAATTCCATTTATGGATGTTCGACACCAACTTCTGGATAAGTTGCTAAATGAAGACCTTCATTATATGGACAAAAAAATTAGGCTGGAAATATGGAAGGAACTGGAAGAAGAAATTTACAAGCACAAAGAATTTCCAGATGCCGCTTGGTCTGTAGGTGGGGAGTTGCTGGAAAAAATGGAAAAACTTTACTACCATTTTGAACCCGCTGATCCTTATGAAAAGTATTCAAGAATTTTTGGGGGTAGCTTTAGGCATCCAGCATGCATTTCTCCTAATCATGACTACAAGGAACAAGAGAAAATGTTTCAGGCGCTACAAGAAGATGCCGTAAATGTAATAATGTCAGAAAATGGATTGGAAGGAATATTAAAGCTTTGTGAAGCAGTAGAATATCCTGAAATCCTTGGGGGCACATTAGTCACGGTGGAAAATATAGTTAAAAATGAATCTGAAATTATTTCAACACACATCAAGTCTGAAAATGATAAAGTACAGAAATTGTTGAGCGGATTTATATGGCGACGATGTAATGAAGGTGGTATTGAGTGGCTTAATACTTTTTTTGAATTATCAGCATCGCTTAATGAAGATGAACGAGTAAAGTTATTATTGTGGATGCCTTTCAAGAAGGTCGTATGGGAAAAAGCGGAGGCATTGGGAAAATCAATAAGTGAAAAGTATTGGCAACGAGTTCCTGCTTCAGCAATACCTTGGGAGAAAGAGGAAACTCTCTTTGTATTAGAAAAGTTCCTTAATTCAGACAGGGCATTGGCTGCATATTGTTTACTTTGTCACTCGTCCTACTTTTATGAATTGGATACTATTTCTTCAGAAACAATTTTAGGAGCCTTGAATGGGATACTCAATAGTTCAACAAATTCTCCAGACTGGAAAGAGGCGAAAAGAAAATTAGGGCATGATTTAGATCACTTGCTTGAAGCCATTGAGCATCGAGAGGATATTGACAAAAAGGAACTTGCTAAGATTGAATGGGCTATCGCTCCAATGACAAGTTATGGTAAAAAACCTAAGAACCTTGTTAATTGGATCAATAGAGACCCTCATATATTCTGTGAAATAATTGAACTGACATTCAATGCTGAAGAAAAAACAGAGGATGAGGCAGAGCTTTCAGAACAAAAAAAGCATTTGGCAAGGCGAGGGTACGATTTGCTTTATGGATATAGTCATGTTCCAGGTTTGTCGAAAGATGGCATTTTGGATTCGGAATATTTGATGGACTGGATATCAAAGGTAAGAGAGCGCTGCTCAAAGTTAAAAAGAATAAGAATAGCAGATGATACAATTGGTCATATACTTGCTCATTCTCCAATTGATCCGAATGATAAAGTATTTCCTCACAGTACTGTTAGGGATATCTTAGAAACTTATAAAAGCGAGCAGATGGAGGATGGCTTTATATTAGGTGTATATAACAAACGTGGAATGATTACAAAAAGGTGTTTTGAAGGAGGGGCTCAAGAAGTTGCATTCGCAAAGCAATACGGTGAATGGGCACAACATTGTGAACGACGTTGGACAAGAATTGGCAAGGTGCTTCGTAAGATTGAACAAGGATATTTGTATGAGGCAAAGCGAGAAGATATCAGGGCTGAGGCTAATAGGCATTTTAGCGAATAGATATTGTTAGAAGATTATTTCTCAAGAAGCCTTCTTTTATATAATAAGCAATTCCATGCCCAACATGGACGTTGGGTATTCAAGACGGGCAAGAGTTTTGTCTTTTTTTTTGCTGAAGGACACCAACAAACATCCTCCTCAAAGTACCCGTTGAAAGCCAATGTGATGTCATCTCATCAAGGTTTTACATTTTGAACCGAATTCTCATCATTGGGCTCCGGCGTTTGAGAGGAAGCAATGCCGTTTTGAGGGTGAGAACGGCGTTCTTGTTAATTGTAAAGATTCTTCCGATATGAATATTGCATCCTGTGCCCTGTTGACCTCTTTGCATACGGCACTCCCTTTTTTTTGATTACTCTTTTTCCGAATACGGGTGTATAATTCAACAGTATTCTGCCTTATCGCATATCTGCCGTGCGTTATCGGATTTCTCTCTGATTTAATCATAAAACAAACAACAAAATGACAACCGCTTTCTCGGCGGAGATTGTCCCGGATATTTCACAGGACAGTCGCTCCGTTTTGCTCTCGGGACTTTCCGAACCATTACCTCTTTCCCTTGCTGTTGAGCGCCAGTTTCGAGCCGTAGTTGAGAGGGAAAACTGGAAGGAAGCGCTTGAAAGCATCCATCTTTCAAGACAGGGATGTCACGGGATCCTTCTTATGAAAACCGGTTTCGACCCTGATGAGGTAAACGGGATTCCGACCCTTGCCTCCGGCGCTCTGATACAGAAGGTTACTGAGGTGCCTGATGACAATGACACTCTGCTTACCCGCGATCCTCTCTTTCGCGGCAGAATATGGAAGCTCCTTGCGGACAAGGACACCGCTGTTAAACAACTTGAGCGGTATGCTAACAAGTTAAAACGTGATTTTAATACATGCCTTGATATGGATATGTCCCGGATTCCTGACAGCCCCGGCACCAATGAGGATCTGGAGGAAGGCATTATACAAGCCGTCGGGGCGGAGAGAATTACCGAACTCGTCCGCCTTACCGGTGACGATTCAAACCGGGCGGGAAATATCTATCGCGGTCTGATGCATTTCTCGTCATTACAGTCCGAAAAAGGCATCCCTTTCTCTTTCGGTGTCGCCTACGAAACCCTTGCCAATACCTTCAAGATCTTAGGCCGTCGATACGGCGAACCGTGCTTTCTGCGCCTTTCGGAACACCGCATGAAACCGAATGAGCCCTCCACACAGAAATTCATCTTTTTTAACAAAACCCTGGCCGAAGCCATGAACGCCGACAATTGGCGTCGCATCGCCGCGCTGGTCAGGAAGACAAATCAAGATTGCCCCTGAACCGTTTTACATCGGTAACCTGTCAATTATGATTTTTAGGATATTTATTCAGTCGCTCTGCGATTACCCGAAGGGCACCGCGCTCATTCTTATCGCGTTGCTGAACCTTGCTTGGCTTTCCTGTGCGGTTCTTTTCGCTCGAAAATACAGAACCCGCGTTTTCAGAATTTACTTCTTTTATGCAGTATCCGCTCTGATATGGGTCGTCTCCAACGCCTATTTCCAATCGGGGCTTCTCCTCCATTTCGGAGAAGATACGGCAAAGGACATGGCAATCACGGCCAATATCGCCTCTTCTTTTGCCGCAATCAGCTTCTATTGGCTTGCCTCGGCGATGAGACGCACGGGAAAACACTCGCCGTTTGATTCCGCCCTATTCATCTGCTTTCTTACAGCCGTCGCTCTGACTATCAATCTCGCTCCGGGTTTTACCGTAAAATATGTACGGCTGTTCACAGAAGCGACGGACGGTGCACGTTTTGAGCTTATATTCGGAAAAGGAAATGTTTTCTTTTTTGTTTCAGGGTTTACTCTTCTTATCGCCGCCTTTACCAAATTCATCCGTGCCGTCAAAACCGCTCACGACCGCGTGGAGAACACGCGCTACTATTACATTCTCTTCGCCATGAGCGTCATGTACGGCTCCATGATCCTTTTTCATATGATATTGCCCTCCGTATTCGGCAACTATGACTATGTCTGGCTTCCTCCGCTTTTAACCGTCCTTCAGGTACTGATCATCGGATACGCCGTCATTACAAGAAGGTTCATTGATATCGCTCTCCTTGCTTCACGTCTGACCAAACTGCTTATCGCGTTCAGCCTTGCAGTCGGTGTTTCATTCATCATTTTCACAGGAGCGGGTTCGGTCTTTCCTTCCGCGCCGCTACCGCTATTGTTTGCGCTTATCATATCCTCCGCTCTCTGTGTATTTTGGGGTGCAATGCGCTTTTTCGGATCCTTCGCGTTCTATCGCTATTTCGGTGCCGCCGCGTCGGAGCATTGTCGTAGAATGGTAAAAGATATCAAGAACCGAGACACCGTCTACACCTCAGCCCGTGATTTCGAACGCGACATCCGAAAATCCTTTAAGACATACACCGACGGCATCCGTCCGAGAATCATTACCCTAGACCGCAAAAACCGAAAAAAGCTCCCCAATCTCATTCGTTATTTCAGAGAGAACAGCGGCATTTTGGTTACCGAGGAGGTTAAATATACAGAAAACGAACAGGACAAGATGATTCCCTTTCTAAAAGAGCTTGAATCCCTGGGCGGGGTCTGCCTTCCGCTCCGCCATCCGCTGAAGGGGCTAGTGGGACTGTTCTCTTTGGGAGAGAAAAATTACAATCATCTGTATACCAGAGAGGAAATCTCGGCTTTTGAGGATATGGGAGCCTATCTGAGCTTCATGATCACCGGAATTCTGTACAACGCCGAGCTGGAGGACGAGGTCAGAATCAAAACAGCTGAAATAAGAAAAAAGACCGTCGTCTTAAAAAATCAGGTCTCAAAGCTTAAAACAATGTTTGACCGTCAGGCGGACTTTGTAGCAGTAACCGCCCACGAAGTAAGAACACCGCTGAGTATTGCCCTGTTTCAGGCTGCTGATTTAATGTCTGAAGAAAAATCAAAGACACGACGAGAACAGGCAAAGACGCTTTACGACTCGCTGTCGCGTCTAAAAGAACTGTTTCAGAACGTATTCACCGTGCAGCAGCTCGATCTGGACAAGGTCGATGTACATAAGGAAAGAACCGACATGAAAGCCTTTGTTGAAAATACGTTTAATGACTTTCGCAAGCCGACAAAAGAGAGCGGTCCGGCTTTTTTCCTAGAAAACAATCTAAAGGCTCCCGTGTATGCGGAGATAGACCCGTCAAAGTTAAACGAGGCAGTACATCACCTGCTGGACAACGCCCGAAAATTCACACCTCAAACAGGAAGAGTCATCTTGCAACTCAAAGCCGATAAAAAAGAAATCGCAATAGAGGTACATGACAGCGGAGAAGGTATTCCAAAAGACAAAAGGACAAAAATATTCGAAAAATACGGCACCAACCACAACGCGCAGGGAATCGGTCTGGGGCTCTATATATGCAAAAAACTAACGGACCTGAATAACGGCAGAATACACGTAAAAACCTCAAAATTCGGCGGAGCGGCTTTCGTTATCACCTTGAAACGGATTGTGTGATATGGATTGTCGCATACATTTAGCATCCGAGAAGACAGGACTATTTAATCCGCTTTTTACTGCGGGCTTTTCTCCTTTTTACTCCCCAATAGATAAGCCAGATGCCGAGACCTAAGGTGGCGACTTTGCCGAAAATAAAGCCCTCCAATTCGTAGGAGTTGGAGATAACAGCGGCGTTCTGCGCTGTCGAGCTCAGAGTTCCCAGGATGATAAGGGTTCCGATAATTATTCTGATCATAAAAAATAGGGTTAAAGGGTTTCTTTGGTATCAGTCTTCTTTTACCTTATTCCAGTCAATTCTCTTCCACTCCGTTAGTTTGTCCGGGTCTATAAGGGGGATGCCCAGCTCCTTCAGCATCTCTTCGGAACACTGATAATGATTACGGTCACCCCGCAAAGACAGCCAGTAGTCGCTTTTGGGCCCTTTTACAATCTGCCAGTGACGCTGAACCGGAGGCGGATTCCATGGAAGATTCGGACTGTTTCTTTCGTCTCTATAATAGTAGAGGTTTTGGTCATCATCCTGAGCACGATAAAACCAGTCATACTCTATATTGCGGAAGTATTCGTACTGCTTCTGTTCCGCTAAAGTTTCCGGCATGATGAGGGGCAGGCCGAGATTCTGTATTTCCTCTTCTGTAGCGGGGTTAATAATCCATCCGTAGGAGGATCGAGGCAGGCCGACAGATTCTATATCTTTTTTAATCTCTTTTATCTTTGATTTCCATGTCGCATGCTCCCACTTGTTCCGGTTGCAGCCGAAGTAGGTGTCACAGGAATAGTAGTTTCCCACGTCATCACAGGCATAGAGAGTGGATAAACGATCCCCGAATTTTGAAATAAAATACTTATATTGGTTCATCGTATGGAATTTAGTTGTCTTTCCCAGGCACGGTTGTAAAGGGCTCTACTGGATTCCTCAATGGTCTGTTTTGCTTTCTTCCAATCAACACTCCTGTTTCCCTCGGTGTATCTTATTATATCATCAATTGATGTTTTAAGCTCAGCATAAATCGCCGGAGATTCTTTCTGCAAGGCCGCCTTAGCTTCGAGGATGGCTCTTCGGTCTGGAGTGAAGAATAGGCTGTCAGCTTTATCCGGGAATTCACGGGTGATGTTGTAAAGCGGAGTCTCAATGGTTTTTGCTTTGTAAATCTCCCTCGGGATGAGTTGGACTTCGGAGATGATCCCGTCCTTATCCCTGAAGATCAGCTTGATATCACGATAGCCGTTTGCGTTTTGGGAAGGAAACCGAATCGAGTCCTTGATCTCCACAAGCTCATCGAAGTTCCGTGTAATCTTTTCGAGTGAATTATAGATGTCATCCACGTTTTTATATACGATACTTCCGCGCAGAATGTCTTTGATTGCCCTCACATCAGCAGACGTTTTCGCCTTATCCATTGCGCGTGCTGTTCCCTTCAGAGGTGCAGAAACAGCCTCTCCTCCTGTCTGTGCGGCTGATTTTCCCAGTGCTTTGTCAAAACCGGCTTTGGCTTTAGCGCATAATTTAGTCAGCTGTTCCAGCTGATTTTCGAGAGTGCCGGACAGTTTAACGAGATGTACCGGCTTCTTCCCGGCGGTCACTGCCGCCAGATTGTCCGCGTATTTTGTCAAAGACAAAACGTCATCAAGGCTCCGCCGGGTCGCCTTGGCGATTTTTGCCATATCATCCAGCGCTCCGGCTTTTGACGCGGTCTTCAGAGCGGCTCCGCCGATGAGTAGCTGTGCGGTATCGCCCATTGCCTGCCCCTGTGTTACAAAACATTCCTCTGCACGAGGCGGACATTGGATAAGCAATGCACCAATTGTATTCCCCAGCTGATCGGATACCGCGCCGAGTGTTTTTACGGGATGGGTAAGCGCGATGACGAATACCTCTCCGCTCTCCAGAGGATGGCGGATTACCCCGTAGAGACCGGAAACCGAATCTATCCCAGATTTAACCGCCCCCTTGGTGCGCCAATAATTCGCCAGAACACCGTCACTCACATAGGGGTTGTTTTTCAGAAATTCGTTCAGAGCGGCTTCTTTGATGACAATGGCATCGCTCACGGGTCTAAAAAGATCTTTGACGCTGTTCTCGACGGCGGTGATTTTTGAATTGAGTTCATCCGCCTTGTTCGCTAACCGTTTGTACCATGGGTCATCCGCCTTTCCCGCTCCGACAGATACCGTTTCTTTGCCGGCATCCGTAATGCGGAAAACCTGAGCGGCGTTGCTGCTTTTTGCTGTGTCGGTCTTGGCTTGGCTCGGAACGGAGGCGGGATACTTATACCCCGTTGTGATGTCCATTATGGGGATGTAGCAGACAGCGGTTCCTTTTCGGGCGACATACCAGGAGGGACCTTTGTAGGTATCCCAATTGAAGACCGTTTCGTTTTCAATGCGGTAATCCGCAAAGTTGACGACAGGGCAATAACCGTTGAGGTCCATAGTACTGCAACAGCGACCTTGGGGATGAATAGCGATGAGTTCCTCAAGGCTCATTTCCGCCGGGGAACGGTTTAGGTAAATGACGGTCTTTTCCTGTTTCTGTGTACCGGGAACAGCGGTTTCATAGGACACATTCTCCCCTTCCTTCACCCCGTTCGTTCCTATCTTTTCCGTCTCCGCCATCAGCTCCTTCGCACCGGCATAAGGCATGATGTACTGCTGTGCGGTGTCCACGGTGGAATCCGTGAGGGGATCGAGGCGGAGGGCGGGGATGGGGGTGGTGAGGGCAAACCAGCGGGCGACTTCCTGACGGGTTACGGTTCCGTTCAGCCATGCCACAACGGCAGAAGGGTCGTTCAGGGAGATGGGGACGCCTTTCTCGTTCAATGCCTGACATTTGTTACCGAAGAGGTCGAGACGGTCGGCAAGCAGGGCGTAGGCAAGGAGGTCGGTGTCGTTACCGTTGGAATCCAGAATGGCGTTTCTTATTCCCTCCCCCGCAAGACAGCGCTGAACTCTTCCCCGGATACGCTGATCAGCGGAGAGAGCGATGAAACGCCGGTCTTTGTCCGCCGGGACATTTCCGTCCCCCGCCATGGCAAGCCGAAGCGCGTGGATGCGACGGATAGGTGCGGATGGACTGAAGTAAGACGAACCGTCCTTTGCGGTGAATCCTCTGACCATTCCGCGTGAGGAGGCGAAATTGATATACTGTGTGTACCACGGTTCACAACGGCCGGGTTCCGAGGCGCAGTGTTCGTCCTTGTCGGGGATGTCGGTGAAAGATACCGCTCCGCTTCCGGCGGAACGGTAATACGGTTTCAGGAGAGTGTTCAGGCGGAGGGTGAAGGTGGGAAGGGTGATGCCCAAAAGCCCTTTTTCATCTTCCGCGATAAGACGCAGAATGACCGCGACTTTTGTAAACTCCGCCCGTGTCAGGACATCACCTGGACGGAGCATTCCTGTCGGAACTCCGCCCCTCGTATCCCCAATGATGATGTTCTCCGTGCGGAAAACCTCAATGGCGTTATTGTACAGAATCCCTGCGGTACTGTTTGCCGAAGGCAGATCCTTAAAGGGCGGGGCAGTGAGCAGTAATTCGTCCGCTGTAGCCGTAACCGAAGGAATAAAGGTATCCTGAAAAAACGGCATCAAAATGCCGGCGGTCATCACAACAGCCGTGAAAAAAGCGGTGATTTTAAGCGGAGGGCGGACTCTGAGAGGATTCAAAGACCGCATAGAAACAAGAGATAAGAAATGAAAGAGGTTACAATTTTTGCAATTTCATCTATGAAAGTCAAGCGAATTGGCTCTTGCAATTCTGTTCAAAACATTCCAGGATGTCAGCAAGCAGTCTGAACCTGTCCGATAAACATCGGACTTGGCGGACTAGTCACCCGTGACGGGAAAGACTGCGACTGAAAATTTGCACCCTGCAACTCCCGCTGCCGTTTCGGCGGAGGAGTGACTACCTCCGTTTCGTTCGGATTGGGCGGATGGATTACCGCAGGGTGCGATCCATCACGCCCTTTTTTTTGGGCGAAACGGAGGTCATTATGAAACCCATTGCTGTTATCATCAGCACGGTCCTGATCGCGCTCGCGTTTTTGTCCGGATCTTCTATCCAGTGGAGCGGTTCCGACGAGTCAGAATTCCTGGAAGAGCCCGTAACCGTAAAAGAGTCACTTACTCTGCCATATGCAGTTGCCGGAACAAAACGCCAAAAAAACGGTGCGGCATGTCTTCGCGATAACGACTGTATCAGCAGGGAATGCAAAAGGTTCCGCTGTGTAGAACGCGTAAAACGGCTGAAGTCCCTTGGTGAAAGCTGCTGGTACGACGGAGATTGCCAAAGCGGAGAGTGCAAAGGTTTCAAATGCGTGCGGAAGGGAGATTAGCTATGTTTTTTGCACGCAACAATACAAACAACCTGTCAAGCCGATTTTGCATAATATCGTTGTCGAAATGGTATAATATAATCGGAATAAATTCTTGCAATCATTCTGATTCCGCAACTTATCTCCTATCCCCTCTTCTAATGAATATCTCCAAGGTCAGCGAAGATGCCCATTCCAATGAAAAAGCTCCGCAAATGGGCTTTATTCAGCGTTTAGTCCGGTGGACTCGCGGTGCCGTGATGGCGACAGGACTTGCCGTTGCCGCTTCATCCTGCGCGGGGTGTGAAGACGATAAGATTCACGACGACCCCGACGCGGCGAGCGACACCGATTCCGATACCGGTGTTGAAGTACCCAAATTCAGATTCCTTGCCGAAAAACCGGTTACCCAGGGAAAGAGTGAGGATATTGCCGTTACGGAAAGAGAACTGAAAGAACGATTCGGTGAGGAGGTCACGCCCGAGATGCTTAGACTCCACGGTTTCAGCGTGAAGATCGACGGTGAGGAGATCACAGCGGACGGAACGGGAATCATCGCCAGAGCCGCAGTAGCAACAGGAAGAAGTCCCGAAGGGGCGGTAACCGTGGACGGAAAGAAATCGCTGACCACGGGAGGCGTGCAGGTCGGAGTCATCCCCAAAGACTGCCCTACTATCAACGGTGTTCCGAATGTGAGCGCCGTCAATGAGTGGGCATTTTTCGCAGACGGTTCTTTCGGAAAACCTTATCAACTCCTGGACGGGAAGTGGGAGGAGCTGAAAGAATGGAAGATCACCAAAGAAGGAACGTGGGGTATTGTAGACAAGTCCGATGTGCTGACGATCAGCAATAGCACCGGCACCATCGACAAGGCGGAAATCAACCTGGACAACACCGA
This sequence comes from uncultured Myxococcales bacterium, assembly GCA_964458775.1. GTDB lineage: Bacteria > Myxococcota_A > Polyangia > JAAYKL01 > JAAYKL01 > CAYWLQ01. The sequence continues at coordinate 21,499 of CAYWLQ010000073.1, forward strand.
TGCAAACGGTTTCCCCAAACTGAAAATCGATTATAGCGACGAGGGGCAGAGCATGCCCAAAGGGACGGTGGTGGAAATTGTGGATACTGACGGCAAGGTCATCCAGAGGGAAGAAGACTCCAACGGGGAAATTGTGCTGAACACCAAGAACGTTGAAGGACTGAAAGTCCGTGTGAGCGACAGAAACACCGGTGAGTACAGCAACCCTGTGGAAGCCAAAGTGGTCGTTACGGGAGGTTCGCCAGACAGCGACGATACCGATCCCGAAACCGACGATCCCGATCCCAAAGACACCGAAACAGGTTCTGATGGGGATGCTGACGCGGATGCGGACGGAGACGGAGACGGAGACGCAGACACAGATGCCGATGCCGACGCTGATGCCGATGCAGATAGCGATAGTGATTCAGACTCTGATTCCGACAGCGATTCGGATTCTGACACGGACACAGATACCGACACAGATACCGACACCGATACGGACACCGACACCGATACCGATTCGGATACCGACACCGATACCGATTCGGATACTGACACCGATACAGATACGGATACCGATACAGACACCGATGGCGATGCCGGTGGTGATGGGGATACCGATACGGACACCGATACCGATACGGATACCGATACCGATACAGACACCGACACCGATACGGACACCGATACGGACACTGATACGGATACGGATACGGACACTGATGCTGATTCCGATTCTGATGCGGACAGTGATTCTGATTCGGATAGCGATAGTGACTCAGACTCTGACTCCGATGCAGATTCAGACAGTGATGCTGATTCTGATTCTGACAGTGATTCAGATTCAGATTCAGATTCAGATTCAGATTCTGATTCCGATTCTGATTCTGACTCCGATTCTGACAGTGATAG
>CAYWLQ010000073.1:22402-26105 GCA_964458775.1 uncultured Myxococcales bacterium
TGCGGATGCCGATGCGGACGCGGATGCCGATGCGGATGCCGATGCCGATGCGGATGCCGATTCGGACGCGGATGCCGATGCGGATGCGGATAGCGATTCAGATAGTGACTCTGATACTGAAGTTATTCCGGCACCGACGGTGAGTGTAGGGCTGAATGCGACGTGGTATCTTGCAGGTGGAACAGGTTCCGTCACTATCAATAGCGATAATGCAGACAGTTGCACCACTAGCATTACCAACGCATCCTGGATTGATAATCCGGGCAATGCAACCTCTGGGACATTCCGGTTTACAGTAACAGGGCCACTTGAATCTTCCGTGACCGTAACCACCACCTGTACCGGTCAGGGCGGAACGACCACTGAATCCTCCGAAAGCGTGGAGATATTCTGAAGTGATTAAGATGGATTCCCGATCAGGTCGGGAATGACAATGGTATATAAAAAGCCCCGTTCAGGCGGGGCTTTTCTGTTGTCTGAATTTATATGTTTATTCCGTACAGGAGCAGAGGCGGCGGAAGACGGGAGGATTAGGTGGCGTGGAGCAGGCAACGGATGCAGAAGGATTACGCAGACTGCATTTCTGAACTTCTCCATCATCCGCCCAATAAGGTGCGTAATTTTTTGTGGTATAAGTTATCTCGACCCAAGTTCCCGGCTCTCCGCTCATCAGCCCTAAACAAATCGCTCCGTCATCTCCTTCTGAACCCACTTTGGGTTTGTCAATGCCACATTTTTTGTCATCATCTATTCCACAGTCATTCCATGACGTGTCGGGGTTGCAGGAAACAGTAGTTAGGTTATGCGCGTTTCCGAATTTTGTACACGCCGTATCACAACTCGCCCCCGCATCGCCCATAATCCAGCACGATCCTTTAAGCTCATTATCTCCTTTTTCTTGCCAATACCCGCCGTTCGAGGAAGTGCATTTGTCTTGGAGGGTATAGTATACGGGCTGAGTCACGGTAACCTGCGTACTGGCACCGGAGATACCGGGAGGGGAAACCGTACAGATGAATGTCGGATTGCCGTATGATTGTTGGTCTGGAATAAAAGAAGCAGAGTCTCCGTAAGTCCATGTTCCGCCTGTCACACCATCATATGGCATGCGTGACCAAGCGCACTCTCCTGTGATGTTTTTTGTGGTGTTGTCCGTGTATGTACCGGTGGCAGTCAGGGTGAAACCCTGATTTCCGTCGGAGATAATCTGTGCGGGCGTAACATCAACGGTAATCCCTTTGAGCAGGGCAGCGGGTTTTTGTATATTAACGTTCAGCCAGTTGTTATATATGGTCCCCACTACACATTTTATTTTCAGCGTGCCCGCCACATTCGGCTTTGGAGTGAAGAAATACCCGCTCATGGAACCTTCAATACCGTTGTACTCCCATGCGCAATCCGCCGTCAGATTGTCTTCTGTGTTATTTAAGTACTTTCCTGTCGCGATTAGGGCGTAGGATGAACCGTCCGATATCCACGGGGAGGGAATATAAGGCTTGAGTGTTATGGATTGCAGCACCAGATTCACGGGCTCTCCCCTGGTTGTGAACGATATCTCTTTTTCAGCAATCACCTTCTCCGTATTGCTCCCGCCGACTGTGCTTGGCTCTCCGATGGCCGACAGTTTAAGGGAGTAGTCGGTTGAATAGGCGAGTGGTTGGGTAGCGCGAAACATGTAGAAATCATTTGGAGTCTCAATATCTAGTTTACTCCCTCCGATCAGTTCGAGTTCGTACTTCGAAATCGTCCCGCAGTCGCCGTCCAGCCCCCATTTTAATTCGGGAGTGACAGAAACATTCCGGCTACCATGCAAAGGAGCTTTCATGTACAGCTTGCATTCATCGTTCCTGGTCATGTGACTGTAAAATTCGGCAGGGGCAAAATCCATAATATACGGTTCGGTATCGATATCGCTGTCCAGGATGTTGAAGCCCAGGGAGACCTGCGAAAGACCTGAATATATCCTTGTGCCGTCACTGCCCTCGATGAACGCGCGGATGATTACCCCCTCCATGACAAGACGGTTCCCGTCCTCTGATATGGGTCTTTCCAGTGCCGCGAAATACGCCCTCTTTTCCGGATCGTAGAAGAAATCACCGACGTCCATTTCGGAAACAGGTTTCATTGGTACTGCATTCCTTACAATGAAAGCGCCTTCATCCGATGGGGTGACGGTTTTTGCCATGTTCATCAAACGTTCGCTGTTTTCATCATAATACGACCGTTTATAAACCTCGAATCCGCTGATGCCGTAATCGCGGGAGGTGAAGCCGTTCATGCCCACTTTCGCGATGACCGTCGGCTTGGTATGTCTTGCGGAAGCCGTGAACATCGTGATGGAAGGGATGATCCCGGGATGAAGCACGGACGCTAGATTTGCGCCGATAAAATTCATCTGACTTTCACCGGGCGCGGTTACGTTACTATGATCCAGCACAGGAGCTGCGACATCGATCATCACCGGCACACCGCTATGGGGTTCCAGTACGATTTCCGAGCCCTCATCCCCTTCCCCCTCACCGATTTTGGAGACTTTGACCTTGCCCGACTTCACGATGACGAGTTCCCCGCCCGGGCAAATCAGGGCGTTATCCGCGCATGCGCCGAATTCCGTTCCCTGCACACCTGCGATGGCCGAGGTCGTCTCCACAAGGAACTCCGACCGTTCCGCAAGCCTCGCAACCTTGTTCCACAGCGTGCCTTTGATCAGCTTAAGGTATACACGGGTGACCGCGTTGCCCGCGCTGTCCACTTCCGCCAGCGAGTCAAGGGAAATCGTCAGCTTGGTATCTTCGCCGATGTACACCACCGAACCGTCCGAAAAGTAGATATGCGCCGATTCGCCCGGTCCCGTAGTGATGGTATCGCCGGGATACAGCGTGTCCTCCTGGTTCTTTACAAAGTTATTCTTGTCCCGCACTTCGATCACTCCCGTAGCACCCACCAGCAAGGCCGAAACCCTTCCGGGGTCGGAACCGTACGGCAGGGAAGCGCCTTGGTGCGTCACAAAATTCGGTCCGTTGTATGCGCGGATGAGGCTGTGAAAATGATACCCCATCTCAAGATTGCCTACGGCAAATGCCCTGTATAAGCCTCCTCCGGTCTGCTCAATCCCCGCGACCATAAAGTACTGTCCGTCCTCGCTCACCCCGTAGGCGTAGTTCGCCCCGGTCCATGGATCACGCGGGATTTCCGTCAGATAGCGCTTGCTCAGCAGTTTTTCATCGATCTTCCCCTGATAAAAAGCGGCGCTCTCGCATTCGCTGAACAGAGCATCTGTCGTGAAACAAAGCATGTTCATGCTGAGCGGCTCGCTGAAATCCGGCAACGGGTATTTTTTGTCGTGGTCGCGGTAATACTGGTTCAGCGCGTTTTTTATAGCGAGAAGATCGCCCATCATGCGGTTGTTCTTCATCATCTCCTGCACCTTTTGGAAACCCACATAGGCGGAAACGGTTAGAACAAGGACAATCGCTGTGGCAACGATGAGCTCAGTGAGGGTAAAAGCGCGATTTTCAATTTTCATTTGATAGGGGGTTAAAGATAATCCGATGCAGTTTTAGTAGTAGTTTACATCATTTTACCATAATACTGCTTAAAATCCAAAAACAAGAATACATGTAATCATTTTCACCCCGTATAACAGGATCGTCAAAAGCAGGCGATCTCCTCAAGCTCATCGCCGTGCGCGTTAAGGATTGCC
>CAYWLQ010000074.1:0-6465 GCA_964458775.1 uncultured Myxococcales bacterium
ACCGATAGCGATACTGACACAGACACCGATAGCGATACTGACACAGACACCGATACCGATACCGACACAGACACTGATAGCGATACTGACACAGACACTGATAGCGATACGGACACAGACACTGACACTGATACGGACACAGATACTGACACTGATACAGACACCGACACGGACACAGACACCGATAGCGATGACACCGACACGGACACAGACACCGATAGCGATACGGACACAGACACAGATAGCGATACTGACACAGACACCGATAGCGATACGGACACAGACACAGATACTGACACTGATACAGACACCGACACTGATACAGACACCGACACTGATACAGACACCGACACCGATACAGATACAGATGTCGACGACTGTACCGGTTTGCCTGATTTTACGATATGTTCGGTGGTCACTGATCCTGATCGATCATACGACATATGCATCAAGGGCAGCTGTCAGTCTCCGGGGTGCGGCACTGCCGACTGCAACGTGCCGGGTCCGCATTTTACTCTGCCTGATACCAATCAGAGGCTGTGTTATAACAACACGTTGATGTCGATACCCTGTCCTTCTGAGGGAGAGGAATTCTATGGTCAGGATGCTCAGTACGGCTGGGATGTGAGTCACACGCCTGAGGAGCGATTTGGTCGCGATACAACCGAGACCGACCAACCGATAGTTACTGATAATATTACCGGCCTTGTCTGGCAGGGATGTGCGGCCGGTCTTTCCGGTGATACATGTGACTCAGGATATGAAAACACTGAAAACTGGTATAATGCTTTGACATACTGCGACAGCCTGTTGTGGGGAGGCTACACTGACTGGCGGCTGCCCGATCGGTACGAGCTAGAATCGATTGTGAATGCGGATCGCTACAACCCGGCGATAGAAATGACATATTTCCCTGCTACTCCAGATGTCCATTTTTTTTGGTCGTCGTCTTCCTACGCCATAGATGAAAGCTACGCGTGGTTCGTGGATTTCTATTATGGCACCGTCTCCAACGGCTATAACAAGTCGAGTTATCATTATGTGCGATGTGTTCGTGGAAGACCAAGCGAAGCAGAGCCGGTGCGGTTTGCACGTGACACTGCAGTGACAGACAATCCGGTGGTGACGGACAGTACAACAGGGTTGTTATGGCAAGGATGTGTCGGAGGGTTGTCGGGCGAGGACTGCTCAACCGGAATGCCAACTACATTCTTTTGGATAGACGCATTGGCCTATTGTGAGTCTTTAAATTGGGGAGGTCATACCGATTGGCGATTGCCGAACAAAAAGGAACTGCTCAGCATAGTTGATGATAGTTATGGAAACCCGGCCATAGATATAACAGCTTTCCCCTTTACTATATCGGATTTATTTTGGTCGTCGTCGTCAAGCGCCGAAAGAAAAAACAGCGCGTGGATCGCGAATTTCGATAACGGCTACATAAACTACATCCACAAGACGGGTAAAGAACATGTGCGATGTGTGCGTGGCGGATCGTGAATTGAGGTTTTGAAGCTTTGATAATATGGAGTTCGGTGCGAAGCCCCGACAAAATATTTTTGGAGCTATCGACCAATGGCAAAATATTAATATCTATTAGAAATGTATCTATTTGGGACAGACACCCGATAATTCAACTTAATAAATCACTTAAAAACCCATTCAATGTGTAAAAAATCCGTGACGCTTGCCGGTAATACAAAAAACCATGTACTTTTTTGACAATATTGCTATCTACACTGCCGGATGGAATGCGGTTTTACCGTATGGAAGGGTCGACAAATGCTGACTAGATTACTGCTTGTTTTAATTTTCCTGTTCTGTTTTGCCTGCGAGGTGCGTCCGGAACCGTTTGAGCTGAGTGAGACGTCTGACACCGGACATTTTGGCGACGGAGATAGCGATGCGGATGGTGACGGTGACACTGACACCGATGCCGATGCTGACAGCGACTCGGATACAGACACAGATACAGACACTGATACCGATACCGATGCTGACAGCGATACCGATGCTGATGCCGATGCTGATGCTGACAGCGATGCCGATGCTGATGCTGATGCTGATGCTGATACCGACACCGATGCCGATGCTGACAGCGATGCTGATGCTGATGCTGATACCGACACCGATGCTGATGCTGATACCGACGCCGATGCTGATGCTGACACCGATGCGGATTCCTACACTGATATTGACGCTGACACTGACACTGACACTGACACCGATACTGACACTGATACCGATACTGACACCGATACTGACACTGATACTGACACCGATACTGACACTGATACCGATACTGACAGCGATACCGATACTGACAGCGATACCGATACTGACACCGATACTGATACTGATACTGACACCGATACCGATGCGGATACGGATACGGATGCCGATGCCGACGCCGACGCGGATGCTGACGCTGATACCGATACCGACACCGACGCGGATACCGATGCGCTCGTTATCCAGGAAGGGGAACACGGGCTTTGTCGCATGGACGGAGAGATTGCGTCGGAGCATAAGGGCTATACCGGAGTCGGATACATTGACAGTTGGAATCAGACAGGCGCCGTCATCGCATGGAGGGTGGCGGTTGAGACCGCCGGCGACTATATTGTGGAGTTTACTTACGCAAACGGTGCCGATTCGAGCCGATATACGGTGCTTCTCATTAATAACTCGCCGGTCGATACCTCGTTTGCCTTTGAGTCAACCTCCAAGTGGGATTCCTGGTCTGCCGCTGAAGTTGAGCTGTCGTTTGTCGCCGGCGAAAACAGCATCGTGCTGTTCGCAAACGAAGTCGAAGGACTCCCCAATATCGACCGCTTCACTATATACGGCAAAGGTATCACTCGTTCTCCCTGCATTGTTGCACAGTAAGAACTCTCGTTGTCATCGTAGGTTTTAACGAAGGCTTCCATATGTGGCTGAATTTGACTCTCATCCATTAGCAGTGTCGGGATGTTTTGGAGAAAGTTCAACCGGCCTGACTGTTGCGGATCAGCGATTTTATAAAACTGACAAATAGACCCTTCCACAGGATCATGGGCCGAAGGCAGCCCAGTATCCAGGCAGCCCAGTATCCGGAGGGCGTTCATTGTTTCGATCAGGATCGGTTACATATTTTTAAGATCTGTTTGCCGTAATTTTTTAGCAAAGCATCACCGACTCCGGGAATTTGTAGCAGGGCGTTTTCATCTCTCGGACGGATTTGGGCAATGCTTCCCAGTACTCTGTCTGTTAGAATTCTAAAGGCAGGAATACCTTTTTTTCTAGCTAGTTCCAGACGCCAGGTTTTTAGCTCTAAAACCAGTCTTGAGGTTGTTTGATCTTGTTCGTAATTTTTTTTTGGTTTTGACGGGATGATTTGTTTTTTTAAAGGACTTGCGGTTGTCGGTGATTTCTTTTTGGTTTTTTTCTTGGGAGATGCCACGGCTGTAACACGGATGTCTTCTCGTAATTCTCTGTTTGTTAATACCAATCCGTAGCCTTTAGATGTAATTTTTAGGCGTTGAAATTCTATTATTTTACCGTCTTTGTTGAACTCATCATTTTCTATCTTAATTAAGCCGGCTTTAAAAAGAGCATCCACTAATGTTTCAAATTCGTTTCTGGTTAGGCGGCCTTCGAATGTATCTCTAAATAGTTTTCCCTTTGCTGCATAAGTGCTGCTTACCAGTTCTTTCAGTAATTCCAGCATTAGGCTTTTTTCAAAGTCTGACGCGCTCCTCGTGCTTGTTGAGGTTGCGGATGAAGGGTCGCAATTATCGCAGCATTGACAGGGCTCTCCTGAATCTTCCTGATCTCCGAAATGGCGCACAAGCCTAAGCATTCTGCATTCTGATGCTCTCGCAAAGGACAGCATCATGGAGAGTTGCGCTTCTTTATGGCGTCTCTGCTCAATATAGGGCTTTTGCCAATTGTTGTTGCCTATCGAAACCGATTCGTCAGGACTGACGTCAGCGCCTCCGTGAATCCAAAGCTTTTCTATTATCACGGCTATCATTTCTTCGTCCAAACCGGTTTCTTGTACCAACTGTTCTTTGGCGCGTTTTTGGCCTGTAAGTCGATTGTAAACCATTTTTAATACGTCTACTTCGGGATAGTCTCGATTTAGGAAAAACTCGTGGGTTTTAACGTCAGCGTAGGTGTACATCAATACAGCCTTGGAGGGCAGACCGTCCCTTCCTGCGCGTCCGATTTCTTGGTAATAGCCTTCGATGCTTCCGGGCAACGCAGCGTGAACAACGGTGCGGACATTCGATTTGTCTATTCCCATTCCGAACGCTATGGTGGCCACTATAACTTCCAGCCTGCCGTTAAGAAATTCTCTTTGTACACGTTCCCTTATCGGGGGGGACATTCCGGCGTGATAAGCTGCCGCCGGAAATTTTGCGGCCAATTCATCGGCCAAAGATTCTGCTGACTTTCGCGTAGGCGCGTAGACAATTGCCGGCCGGGCGGAGCGATCTTTTAACAGTTTTAAAATCGCCTCAGGTCTGGCGCTTTGAGGCATTTCAACAACCTCTACTGCAATGTTGGTTCTTCTAAACCCGTGAATAAAACGAGTTGATTTGGGCATGTCCAATTGAAGAGCGATATCGTTTTGTACAATCGGCGTTGCAGTGGCAGTCATCGCAATAATCGGTGCGGCTCTTAAAAGAGAAAGCCTTTCTTTAAGCATTCGATAGTCCGGCCTAAAATCATGTCCCCATTGGGAAATGCAGTGCGCCTCATCAACTGCAATGAGAGAAGGCATTTGTTTGGCAAGCATCTCCGGAAATCCAGGCACTCCCAGCCTTTCCGGAGCGATAAACAAAAAATCCAATTCGCCTTTAAGGTATCTGCGACATACTTCCCTTGATGCATCGCGATTCATGCCGGAATGAATTCGCTCTGCGACAAAACCTTTTTTTTGTAAAGCAATGGTTTGGTCGTCCATTAGAGCTATAAGCGGGCTGATGACCAAAGTGGAGCCTCCCCGAGCAATTCCGGGTAACTGGTAGCACAAGGATTTTCCCGCACCTGTGGGCATTACCAGCAACACATCTTGACCGTTTGTTACGGCTTTGCAGACAGCTTCTTGATGCGGTCTAAAGTACTCAAAACCGAAAGCGTGTTTTAATATGTTATCTAATGATTGATCTGAAAAAGACTGTTTTGTATTGCGGGATAAATTGGGGGAAGGAGGAATAGTTGATTCGCTGAGATCGAAATCCCCCATGCCCCCTTTTTCAAAGGGGGATCTCTTGTCGGTCTCGGTTTGAGGTGTTGAGCAGATGTCCGGTGCACTGCTCTCAAAAGGAGACAATGGGGATATTGAAGAGCTCTGTTCAGCTCTCGGCAGGGGGGATTTTGAAACGTTATTGTATGAGTTAGTTAACGCACCGGTTGGGGAAATGCCGTTTCCTAAAACTTTTATGATATAGTCTGTTATATCGGCCATAAAAGCTTTCAGCGTGTCGGTGCCTCGTTCGATGTTCTTAAGACGTCTCTCCCAGCTTCCGGTCATGGCCGGGCTTTTAACATGTTCGTGCACTATATCGATTAGATGCATTCCCTTGGGTGTGGCGAATAGGGTTTTCCCTTTTCTTTCAACATACTCGCGAGCTATGAGGTTTTCAATTATCGCAGCCCTTGTTGCAGGAGTACCTAAGCCGGTTTCCTTCATGGCGTCGGAAATTTCTTTATCCTCTAAAGCTTTCCCGGCCGTTTCCATCGCTGTCAGAAGGGTTCCTTCGTTGAAAGCCTTTGGAGGCTCGGTTTTCTTTTTAAGAATTTCAACTTTTGTAACCGTAACCGAATCGTTTTCTTTTAAATCCGAAGGAAAAAGCTGGTCTCGGTATTTGTCAGGATTCTTGCTCTTCTTGCGCTCGGCAACCGGGTAGTCCAACACCTTCCAGCCTTCCTGCAAAACAGATGTTCCTGAGGAGCGATATGTGTCTCGGTTGGTAATGTTGGTTTTACCTTCTGTGTCAAAAGTTTCGATAATCGTCGTTACCGAGGTTACTGAGGTAATGTATGCGTCATGCCAGGCTGCCAGAAGTCTGCGGCATATGAGATCGTATATTTTTGCTTCGTCGCTTCCTTTGTTAAGATGCGAAGGAGAAACCGGTGTGGGGATAATTGCGTGGTGATCTGAAACTCTCTTGTCGTTGATAAATCTAGAGTTAAGAGTTTTTCGTCCTGTATCAGGAGCAAGTTTGTTTTCGTACGGCTCTCGTATTTTCTCAATGATCTCCGAAAGAGTTTCGGCGGCATCCTTGGTTAAAAACCTGCTGTCCGTTCTGGGATAGCTTATCAATTTATGTTTTTCATAGAGATTTTGGGCAAGCTGAAGGGTTTTTTGCGCACTAAAGCCGAACAATCTGTTGGCATGGCGCTGCAGCTCTGTGAGATCGTAAAGCAGCGGAGACAGAAGCCTTTTTTCTTCTTTTTTAATATCTAAAACTTTTG
>CAYWLQ010000074.1:6475-17755 GCA_964458775.1 uncultured Myxococcales bacterium
CCGGTGCGTGCCCTCTTTTCTATTTCTTTTGCAACCTGACCGTCAGCTGGAAGATGCGTTTTGGTTTTCTCATTATAGTAGGCACCTGCGTAGGTCCCCGTGTTAGCAGCAAAGGTTGCTACAACTTCAAGATAAGGTTCTGAAACAAACGATTCTATTGCTATGGTTCGTTCTACCAACATAGCCAGGGTAGGGGTCTGAACCCGTCCGACTGTATAGGTTTCGTTTTGAGACAAAGTATAAGCTCTGGACAAATTCATGCCCACCAGCCAATCGGCGCGGCTTCTTCCCATGGCTGCTGATGCAAGGTTGTCATATTCTTTTGAGCTTTTTAAAGATGACAAGCCTTTTCTGATAGCGGCAGGAGTAAGAGAAGATATCCAAAGTCGAAAAACAGGTTTGTTACAATGTGTCTTTTCATAGATATATCTAAAAATCAGCTCTCCCTCCCGCCCGGCGTCAGTTGCACAAATAACCTGATCGATTTTGTCAGAGCGAAGAATTTTAGATACAACCTCATATTGCGCACGGCTTGCTTTTAGTATCGAAAGCGGCCAGGTTTCGGGCAACATAGGCAAAAGCTCTCTTCGCCAAGCCTTCCACTGAGGATTGATTTCGTGAGGTTCCGCCAAGGTTACAAGATGGCCCAGCGCCCAGGTAACAGTGTAGCCGTTGCCGTAAAGAAAACCGTCACCCTTGCGATTGGCACCAAGAACAGCCGCAATATCACGAGCAACAGAGGGTTTTTCTGCTATTACCGCACATATCATCGGCAACGTAATACCACACATATAACTTTTACATAACCTCTGCTTGGAAATTTCCATGCAAAAATTAAAAAGAAAAAGGGGAGGGGAGGCGGACTCGCATAAAGGGATGTTTTTTAACAGGGGAGTCTTGCTATGCGAGTCCGCCGGAAGGGCACTATACATAACTGTCGAGTTAAAGGTTTATTCCCAAAAAAGATAATTGAGGTTTGTAATGACAAGGAAAGTTAGCAAAAAATTAGGCACGTAGTCTGTGTTTTTTCTGTTTCCCATTTCGCCTCTTTCACCTCGTTCACTTCTCGCTGACTGCGGCCTTCCGTGAAATCCGCTTGATTTTTCCTTCTCGCTTCTTTATTTTAGGATATGCGCTTAGGTTAAAATAAGAATGAACCGTATTTTAGGTTCAAGGCCGGTAAAATGAAGCGAGAACTCCAAGGCAGATACGTGACCATATCAACTGTGGGTGAGAAGGCCCAGGCCTTTGTGCCCGCGCCGCTGCCGCCACATCCACCCATCGACTGGATGCCGGAGCTGCGCAGCAAGTTCGACCAGGCGCTGCTGGCGCTCGGGCGTTTGGACAGCGTCTCGACCTTGCTGCCTGACACCTCACTGTTTCTCTACATGTATGTCCGCAAGGAAGCGGTACTCTCCTCCATGATCGAGGGGACGCAATCGTCGCTTTCCGATCTGCTGCTGTTCGAGCTGGATCAGGAGCCCGGCGTCCCGCTGGATGACGTGCGGGAGGTCAGCAACTATGTTGCGGCTCTCGACCATGGTCTGCGTCTGCTTCAAGGAGGGCTGCCTCTTTCGCTGCGCCTGTTTCGCGAGATTCATGGTGTGCTGCTGACCAAGGGGCGCGGCAGCAATCAGACCCCTGGTGAGTTTCGTCGCAGCCAAAACTGGATCGGCGGCACTCGGCCCGGCAATGCGGCCTTCGTTCCGCCCCCAGCCGAAGAGATACTGGAGTGCATGAGCAAGTTGGAACTCTTCCTCCATGACCGGCCGGAGCCGACCCCGGTTCTGCTCAAGGCGGCGCTGGCCCATGTACAGTTTGAAACGATCCACCCGTTCCTCGACGGCAATGGTCGTCTGGGACGTCTGCTGATCACGCTACTGTTATGTGAGCATAAGGTGCTGGGGGAGCCGATGCTCTATTTGAGCCTCTACTTTAAGACGCATCGCCAGTATTACTATGAGCTGCTCAATAAAGTGCGTATGACCGGCGATTGGGAAGCCTGGCTCGATTTCTTTGCCGAGGCAGTCATGGTCACTGCCGCTCAGGCGGTGGAAACGGCGCAGCAGCTTTTGGATCTGTCGAACCGGGACCGCGACAAGATCAGAGGCATCGGACGGGCGGCAACCTCCACTCTGCAGGTCCACCGGGCGCTGATGGAGCATCCTATCGCTAACTCGGGTTCGCTGGTGGAGAAGACCGGCATTACCCCGGCTACGGTCAACAAGGCACTCGGCCATCTGGAGCAACTAGGTATCGTCAAGGAGCTGACCGCTCAAAAACGCAACCGCCTGTTCAGCTATGCAAGCTATATCGAGATCATGAGTCGCGGTACGGAACTGCCGGGCAGGTAGGTAGCTTTCAAGGGATGCTTGTACTTACAAGGAGAGTAATCAAAGAACTAGGCAGCTCGTCTGTGTTTCCGGTTCATATCCTTGCCGTCATGGTCTTTTGATTTTGAGAAGCCTTTGCAAGGTCCTTTGCCTTTTCTGTTTCCCATTTCGCCTCTTTCACCTCTTGCGCCTCTTTCACTTCTCTCTGACATTTTCTGGATCATTTGATCGCGTTGTTCCTGTGTCAGAACCGCCATAACATCGATTTTCACGGCGATGCGAGTTTCGGCCTCAATCCCGTTGAGCTCGTGAATTTTGCGATGGAGACTTATGATTGCTCCTTCATTGGGATTAGCTTTTTGCCATTCATCTTTCATTTTTGCTCTGAGAATCTTTATCTCTGCTCTAATAGGTTCGTTTTTCTTTTTGCTTGCTTCTACTATGCCTTTAATCTTTGTTTGTTGTTCCTCTGTTAAGTTGAGGTGTTTCATCATCCTTTCTACATGAAAACCTCTTTGGCCTTTGCCTTTTTTGAAACCGTCTTTTCTAAAGCCTTCTCTTCCTTCTTTGGTTCGTTCTGCAGAATACACGCCTTTTTCTTTAACCGGTTTTTCGGTTTTTTGAGCAAAAGCTAAAGATGCTGCCAAAATTACCGCTGCCGCTGTTCCCGTGATTATTACAAATTGCTTTTTCATGATGTTTCTCCTTATGTTTTTTGGGGCGTCCAATCGCCGCCTTATGCTTTGGGTTACAACTCAACATTCGTGCCGGCTTGTAAAAAGCTAATAATTACAAGCGTAAAGATTGATTGGGCAGTCTGATGCCAAAGGTAAAAGTGCAAAAACTGCAGTTTCAGGTGCTGTTTGTGCATCTCCTTGTCGAACTCGTTTGTATTTTCTAATAGATGGTATAAAAATCTAAAGTATGCGACTGGAATCAAATATCCGCCTTCAAAAGATTACAGGGTTTGATCCTGCGCGGAAATTGAGTAACGCGGAGCTCGATGTAGAAGTAAATGCGTTAAAAGAAAATCCTGTTATCAATGCTCTGCTTGATGAAATCGGAACTAATGTAACGATTTTAAACAAAGAGCTTCAGATTTTATTTTCCAATTTTAGAGATAAAATTTTAGAAGAGCCGTTCAGTCGGAGACTGGGTGAGGCTTTTGGATGTGTTAACTCAATAATTCAAAAGGACGGTTGCGGTTCATCAGCTGATTGCGCTTATTGCTCGATTCTCAATATTGTTTTGTCAGCTTTGGAGCAAAACAGGGCTGTTTCCGGGGAATGTCTAATTCTAACTCAAAAAGCTGACGGTGTGGGTTCCGGTGAGTATCTCGTTACGGCAAAGCCTATCAAAGTTGCGGACAGCATTTATATATTGGTGATTTTTAACGACATCAGCGAAAAGAAAAGACGCGAACTGCTCGAAAGGCTTTTTATTCATGACATCAGAAACGCTCTCACGGGCTTGATCGGTTGGAGCGATCTGTTGGCTCACAATCCGACGGATGACACTGAGGCCACAGCATCACGCATCAGCGCGATTGCTCAAAATATCGCAGAAGAAATAGAAAACCACCGTTTGCTTGCAGCAGCTGAGACCAAGCAGCTGAAGGTTAGTTTTCAGAATATTGCTATAGAAGATATTATTTTGCCGCTCAAATTTCTTTTTGCCCGACATGAGGTTGCGTATTCCAAAAATATTAAGTTTCCGGATACTGTTTTAGATCGTACCGTGAAAACAGACCCTGCGGTATTGAGAAGAGTTCTTGTTAATATGGTAATCAACGCATTGGAAGCCACACCCAAAAACGGAACAGTTCGAGTTGATTGTGTCAGCGTAGAAAACGGTATTGTTTTTTCCGTATGGAACGAAGCGGTTATACCCAAAGAAGTAGCGGCTCACATTTTTAAAAGATCTTTTTCAACCAAGGCGGAGACCGGACGCGGCTTGGGAACCTACAGCATGAAGCTTTTCGGTGAGGATATACTAAAAGGCAAGGTATCTTTTGTTTCTGAAAAGGGCAGGGGGACAACTTTTAGTATTCATGTTTTTACTTGAGGAAATCATCCGTTAATAAAGGAAGCATCGGGATTCGAGTACATTTCTCGGCGTATGTTGACACTGTTTTGATGGGCGGCATGTCGTTTTCGGCTGGAAGCATAAACATAATTTAGTCGAAAGTGAGCTGTTAAATGAATAAACAATTAACGAGATTTTGGACAACACTTGTCGTTGTTTTAGTATCGGCCTGTACCGACCCTGTAAATGTTGACAACGAAACCGACGAAACCGATTTGGATACGGACAGTTTACTCAACGATACGGATAGCGGTGACGCAGGCATAGAGACCGATACCCAGACCTATGCCTGCGATATCGTCACATTTCCCGACCCGGCATTCGAGGCATATATGCGAGAAAAGCTCGAAATACCTACCGGACCGATTCGCGGTACGGATGTTACTTCAGTAGGTAGTATCCTACTAAATGATACAACAACGATTCACGATATAGGCGGAATAGAATGTTTTCAAAACCTGTCGATGTTATCTGTATGGGACAATCCGTTAGAATCCATTGACTTATTGCGAGACATGTCCAATCTGAACAGCATTCAATTACGAAATACTTTGGTTTTTGATCTCAGTCCGCTATCTTCATATGTCGGGTTACGTTATCTTGAAATACGCGATAGTCTGGTTACTTCTGTGCAAACCTTAGCCGGATTGGAATTTGGAATTCTTGAATTGCGAAATAATCATATCGATGATTTTACGCCGCTTTCGAAATGTAAAATTTCAACTTTAAACATTACCGGCTCATCGGTTACGGTTCTGCCTTCTTTAGCTTTGATGTTCTTGGATGGATTGTATGCTTCAGATAATTTTATTTCAGATCTCACCCCTGTTACGTATGCCGCAAAACAACTTCAAGTTATGAATCTATCGAATAACCAAATTTCAGATCTCACTCCGCTGGCGGCGCCGTCGTTTGGGGGTGTTCTACAATTGAACTTGAACGATAATCTTATCTCCGACTTGAGTCCCTTGCTTGATGCGCAATGGTTGTCTGACGCTCGCATTTACCTTGAGAACAACCCCATCAGCTACGAGAGCGCATCGGTAATACTGCCGATGTTATGCGAGCTCGCCTTGCAGATTACATGGGGAGAAATCGACGGTGCAGACGGAGCAGGGTGCGGTGAACCGCCTCCGCCGGGAAAATGATACGAATTGCACGTTAAAAACTGATCCTGCGGTATTGAGAAGAGTTCTTGTTAATATGGTAATCAACGCACTGGAAGCCGCACCCAAAAACGGAACAGTTCGAATTGATTGAGTATTCATGTGTTTCATTTGTGATATATGACTTACGGTGTTCTGTTTAAACGATATCTTCACATTAATTCTTCGCAGATGACCCTAAATAAGGTACTAATGTCGACCTGACAGGCTTAGGATAAGACCTGTTATTGATAGGAAGATGTTATGCACGATAAAATTGCGGTTATTGATTTCGGCGGACAATATGCTCATCTTATTGCAACTAAGGTTAGAAGCCTTAAGGTTTTGGCTGAAATTCGACAGCCGGAGGATTCTGTAAAGGCTTTTGAGGGCTTTGCCGGCATTATCATGTCAGGCGGGCCGGCTCTTTTATCTCAGGGGGACGATTCAGATTATAACAGCGAAATTCTTAAACTCAATATTCCTATTTTGGGACTCTGTTTCGGTCATCAGGAAATTGCCCATCATTACGGAGGCTCGGTTTCGCACGGCGGCAGGGAATGGGGACATGCTGCCTTGCATATTGTAAAAGAACATCCTTTGTTTAAAGGGATGGATAAAACTCAGCAGGTTTGGATGAGTCATTTTGACTCTGTAACGTCCGTCGGTCCTGATTTTGAAGAGTTGGGATATACAGTAATGGGTGAAGGAAAGCCTCATCGCTTTGCCGCAATCGCTTCTGATAAACATAAGAGATACGGTTTTCAGTTTCATGCCGAAGTGGATGACACGCTCAACGGATTACAAATGCTGGAAAACTTTGTATTGGGCATTTGCGATTGCAAACCGTCCTGGACAGTTGAGAGCTATCTCGAAGAACAATCGGAATGCATAAGAAAACAAGTTAAAGACAGGTCGGTTTTTTTGCTGGCTTCCGGCGGAGTAGATTCAACCGTTGCGGCCAAATTATTTAGCGAGGCTATAGGTCCTCAAAGACTGAACTTGCTTCATATCGATAACGGTCTAATGCGCAAAGACGAGAGCAAAAAAGTTGTTGATATGTTCCGTTCTTTGGGCCTAGTTGAGAATTTTCATTTTGTCGACGCATCCGATACATTTTTGGATGCTCTAAAAGGTATTACTGCTCCCGAAGAAAAACGCCGAATTATTGGAACTACTTTTGTTGAGGTTTTTGAGAAAGAGGCTAAAAGGCTTGGTTTCGAAAAGCATCTTTTGGGTCAGGGAACAATTTATCCCGATACCATCGAGACAGGAGCTACAAAGAGATCAACTGTAATTAAAACTCACCACAATCGAATACCGCTTATTGAACAATTAATAAAAGAGGGAAAAGTAATAGAACCGCTGGCGGAGTTATACAAAGTTGAGGTTCGCGAATTGGGTGAGCTTTTGGGGATTCCCAAAGAGGCAATTTGGAGACATCCGTTTCCCGGTCCGGGACTAGGTGTTCGTTTGTTGTGTTCGGAGGGAAACTCGGATAATGCAGAAGTTAAAAGACTCTCGCAGGAAGCTTTGGAATTTGCAAAGTCTTGCGATGGTTCTGTGAATGTCCTGCCTATCCGCTCAGTCGGCGTTAAAGCAGATGTTCGCTCCTATGAGTATCCCGTTATGCTAAGCGGCCTTGTTGATAATGATGAAGCTTTAAAACTGTCAAACGGAATCCTAAAGAATCTTTCCGGCATAAACAGATGCGTTTTAAATTTGTCACAAGAAATACCGACAAATATTGAGGTCTTGCCGGCCTATGTGACCAAGGAGCGTTTGGATTTGCTGAGAGAAGCAGATGCTATTGTTATGTCGGGTTTAAAGAGCAACGGTCTTTATGATAAGATATGGCAATGTCCAACAGTATTACTTCCGATAAGAATAAACGGTAAAGGCCGAGAGTTGGTTATTATAAGGCCGGTTCATTCGGAGAGAGCAATGACAGCATCCGCTGCTATGCTGCCCTCCGATCTTCTAGAAGACCTTTATACTTCAATATCAAGATTGCCTGGAGTATCGGGAGTTGCGCTCGATCTAACTTCAAAACCGCCGGGAACAATAGAATGGGAATAGATGAAATAAAAAGAAATGACGCTCGCTTCCGATCTTTTTATTTGTTTTTGATATTGAGCCTTTGTTTGTTTTCTGCTCTCAACCCAAAAACAGCAGCAGCCCAAAGCGATATACCTCTTGCTGACGAACTGCAACAGTCAGATTTAGCTGATATCAGAAAAGCAGCTCTTAATCCTGATTCAGCGTCGCTTCGAAGTCTTGCAAGAAGAATGGGTGTGTCCGAGCTTATGACCGCTGTCTACAAAGGGTCACGCGCTGTGAGACTTATCGCTTTGGATGCATCTCAGTATGTTGAAAATCCGATGGAGGTTCTTCCTTATCTTGTTGCACTGATGGGAGCTTCCAGTCGGGAGACAGCTTCTCGTGCGGCAGGATCCTTTTATGAGATTATTATAAATCCAAAATCGTTTATTGAGCAAAATGCTGAAATGATTTCGGGTCAGGCGGAACAACTGATATCCAAACTAATACCTATTGCCAAGGACTCCCGATTGGACACTGATATTCGCATAACAGCGGCAACGGGAGTTGATCGGCTGTCGGTCTATGTAAAAAAATATAATGAAACGTGGAATGTTTCTCTTTTAAATGATTCCAATGCTTCAATACGTCGCGCTGCCTTAAGTTTTTTTAAGGTCCCCATGGAAAACGATATGCTTATTTCTCTTGCCAAAATAGCTGTTGGAGATTCGAATGTCTATGTTCGAACCGGTGCCGCTGCTGTTTTGTGTGAAAATGCATTGTCCAGGTCTGTAAAGGAACCCTCGGATGATTTAGCAAAAATACTAATCACTGAAGTAAAGGACAGCGCAGCCTCTGTTGAGATGATAGCGCCGATAATAATGTGTGTTACAGGTTTTGTTGAGGGAGAAAAACGCCGTTCTATTGTTGAGTCTGCCTTGTCAAACACCAATTCGGAAATACCAGCCTTTGTTGAATCTTTGAAAATTAAATAGTTTCCATCTCATAAGTGGGGTTATTAAAGAAGTCGTCCAGGTGCCTCAGATGTGCACCGCAAAATGTTGTGTGCGTGCCCGTCGGCACGTACCATATTTTGTGGGGTGCAGATGATGTGCATGGGCGGCTTATCTAAAATATCCACTTGTGAGATGGAAACTAAATAACATAATTGCTTAAAAAAAGAGTAACCATTCTGTATTGTCAATCATTGGGATTAGGAATAAATAATAGTTTTTTGAAAGGAAGTTAAAGAAGATTTTGAGACAAATTATAAGTAAAGGCGGTCTTGCCGTTTTATTTGCTTTGGTCAGCTGTATTGTTGTTTCTTGTGCATCGAAAAAAAAAGGTGCTCACGATTTTGCAGTAGGACTTGCTATGAGAGATGAATTAACCTCTCCTCAGGATGCTGTTGTTTGGACCGTCGACAGCTCTGACATGGTTTCTACTTATTGGATTAAAAATGATGTTACCGGAATACTGGTAGTTGCTTACAGAGATGACTTGGTTATTCCCGAGGGTGATGCACTTTGGCTGCTTGAAAACTCCGATCCTGATAAAGATTATGACTATGTGAATTTTGTTGACCTGGTTTCTAAAAAGACCGTGCGCATTGTCTTGGATGAGACCTATAATCCTGAAAAAATTGAGAACAATACTGATATAGATTCAGATACAGAATTAGAAATAAACGTATCTGAAGAAGCTGTAAACGAGGATCAGGATTCTGACTCGAAAAAATGTCAACAAACGTCATTTCAGAGTCGTCCGTTTCCGATTATTTCGCTCGGACAATATTTGTTTTTAAAGTTCGAAGAAAGAACGATTAACTGTGACGGAGAAGTTCTGCTTGCTATAGATCGATTTGTCACTATGGATTTGAACCTAGGACAAATTGTAGATATTCTAACTGAGGACGAAAAGGAACAAATCTTAAGCGGAAAAGATGTCTTAGATCTTAAGGCAGAAGGAAAAGTTGAGATTATCGGTGCTGTGCCGTCTTTTAATGCGGATTATACTATGTTTATGGTTTATATATTGTCCTCTGTCTCTTCAGATATCACAGAAAACGGGTTGGGAAGGTCATTGATTTCCTCTCTAGAAGTCAGATCATCTGTAATTCCTGCCAAGCTAAATAATATTTTATACCCTCCCGATTTAGTCAGGGCATTTAGTGCCTTACAGATTGATAAAGTGCTTGGAGGTTTTAGTGCCGTAATCGGCACAATAGAAGATGTCAGCAGCAAGCAGACGGCCTTTATAGGAAAAGTTGTTGAGACCGATAATACTATAGTTAATGATGAAATAGATTCAGACTCGAATTCAGATTTTAACTCAGACTCAAGCTCAGACACAGACTAGTACTGTTCACTTCGCCCAATAACGTTCTAACTCACAGCGTGTTGTTGAAGACTCTTTTTTACAAGCAGGATTTTGGGTTATATTCATCATGAATTGCTTAGGAATTATTTGTTGTAAAATATTCATAGAAAGCTAGAAGGGGTCTTGTCACAAATACGCACTTCTATTTAAGTAAAATTATCCCAATATCCCTGTCATGAAATGACATACCGCTCGACAGGTCTTCGATCTTCGTGATTAAATATAATAAGAAAAGTTGTTCTTAATATGAGCCAATTGTTTCATCAAGCTGTACTTATTAAGTGAAAGGTGTGAATATGCTCAACTCTACCGGTTATTTTGTTTGTCTTGTTGTTGTCTTAACCATTGCATGTAGTGATAACGGAGGTCTCGCGGATTCTTCAGAATCTGATGCGGATACCAATTCAGTCTCTGATGCTGATTCCGATACGGATACAGACGCTGATGCAGATGCGGATACAGATGCGGATGCAGATGCGGATGCAGATGCGGACACTGATACAGATTCCGATACTGACGCAGATGCAGATTCAGATTCAGATACTGATACTGATACTGATACTGATACTGATACTGATACTGATGCAGACACTGACGCAGATGCAGACTCCGATACCGATACGGATGCCGATACAGATGCTGATACAGACGCTGATGTCGATACTGACGCAGATGCTGATACTGATACAGACACCGATGCCGATACGGATGCAGATGCTGATACTGACTCCGATACAGATACAGACGCAGATACTGAAGATGAAACAGCAGTTGTATTTGATCAGTCGGTTGTTCATGTTTATCGCCTAACCATGGCTCCGGAGGATTGGGTTTATTTGGAAGAGCACGGCATTGAAGAACAATATGTATCAGCCAACTTGGAAATGAACGGTCAGCAATGGGAAAACATCGGTGTTCGCCACAAAGGCTCTTATTCATTGTCATCATGCTATAGTATGTTTACCGAAGAACGTTCATATGAAGGGCACTGTCAAAAACTATCTCTGAAATTGGATTTTGTGGAATATAATCCAGAACTTAGATTTTACGGCATGAAAAAAATTAATCTTCATTCCATGAGTGCAGATCCTTCCAAAATGCATGAGCGTTTGGGCTATTCTGTATATAAAGATATGGGTGTATTGGTATCCAGAAGCGCTCACGCCGAAGTGTACGTTAACGATGAGTACATCGGCATTTTTCAAGCGGTTGAAGAAGTCGACGGCAGATTTACCAAAAATCGTTTCCCTCAAACAGGTGACGGCAATTTGTACAAAGAAGTTTGGCCTAATACCTAC
>CAYWLQ010000074.1:17765-25841 GCA_964458775.1 uncultured Myxococcales bacterium
CTTGCGACCAATAACAATCCTGAAGATAATCCTGACATATCTGATTTTATAAATTTTAGAGAAATAGTGCTTTCCGCGACTTTGGATAACTTCCAAGCTGCGTTGCTTCCTATGATCAATGTGGAACAAATTCTTAGGGTCTTGGCAGTTGACAGGGTTATTCATAATTGGGATGGTCCGCTCTCTTTCTACGGCGGAGTTAATCACAATTATTATTGGTATCACGATGAGGAATCGACAAAATTTTTGTTAATACCTTGGGATATGGATAAAACTTTTTGGTATTACGACAGATATTTCTACCCCAATCCCGCTGAAGGCGTTACCGCAATTCCCGGATGGAATGTTAAGCCGGCCGATTGCTCAATGAGAAGGTTTACTGAGACAATAGGTCCTCCTGAAGAGGGGCCGGGACGACTAACATTTGTGCCTCCGGGTTGTGATAATCTAATCAACCTTATTGCTGCGAACTATTTTGGAGATTTTGTTACCATAGGCAATGAACTATTAAACGGTCCGTTCACCCTAAACAACCTGACAGGAAAACTGGACGCATATGAGGCTCAAATTGATCATATAATGCAAAATGAGCCCACAATAACCTACGATGAATGGAAAGCTGCTACAGCTGAGCTGAGAAACAATCTTCCCTGGCTAAGAGAGCATTTCCTTGCTCATTTGGCTGAGGGCTATATAGTAGAATGAATATTACTCGCTGAAAAAAGCATGTTGGAACAAGCATACTATTCAAATGCATGCTAATATGACCGTCATGTCTGAACGCATAATGCGAGCTGTTTTTGAGTTTTTTAATTATTATTCGTTAGTCAGATATTTTTACATAATCATATTATGTTTTTGCACAGATTGTTCGGGAGCGAACAATCCGGATTCTTCTGTTTCTGCTTCTTCTTTAAAATACGAAAAAACTTATAATAATTCTTCTAAAGATAGACCGTCGTGGGAGCTTCTTGTCTCTGAAGGGAATTCTGATCGAGAGATATGTGCGGCGGCGGTTAATTATCAAGGCAACTTTGAGAGATGTTCTGTAAATTTGGTCGGAAACGGTGACGGTGCTGTCGTATCCGTTGTTACTGAATGCGGTCAGGACAGTTGTTCTGTTGAAAGTCGTTTGATTAAAAAGAACGGCATACCGGTTGAGCTTAGAAGTGATCTTGGAGGAGGAATTGCTTTTAACTCTTCACTTACTTTTTATGTAATGGACGAAGTAATGATAGATAAAGATGAAGATCCTTCACAGATTGCGAGCAGACCCCCTTCATTGGTAAAAGTTGAGCTGTCTACGGGTAAACGAACCTTTTTTGCTGACTGCTTTTCTCCAAAACTGTCACCCAAAGGGAACTGGTTTGTTTGCAGAAACTGTGCAGGAGATTTGTTGCGTGTTCCAGTAACCGGAGGAAAGGCGGAATTAGTTGCAAAAAACCCGACTGCTGCAAGAGTCCCGTGTCAGGCTTACTCTTTTAACTACCCTTCAGAAGTCTCTTTTCCAGATTCAAAGACAGTAGTGTTTCCTTGGAACGACGGCACTGATCGAGAAACATCTCTACCTTGGTCAGAGTAGCAAAAGAAAGGACAAGTTCTCTTCGCCTGGTATGGTTTTCTATGACAAACATATAAAAACGAGTCTTTATGCTCTTTTAGGATTTCTACGACAAATCAAGAATTAGTAAATTTGCATAATGGGAATTTTATCTCGGCTTTGACAGTGGTATGCTGTCTCAAATGACTGACAAAGAAAAATATACAAAATGGGAAAAGAGGTTTTTGGAAACCGCTGATTTACTTCCCGGTATTATCTGTGAAGGTGATGCTACTTTTAAGGTAACCTATGCCAACGAGTTTGCTTTTAAAGCTCTAAAATACACACCTCAGGATTTGGAAGACGGTATGTATTTTCATACTATTATTCATCCGGATGACAAAGAGAGAGCTATAGCAAATGTACAAAAGCTTTTGTCCGGAAATACTATAGGGCCGCAGGAATACCGACTGATTCACAAGGACGGATCTTTTTCTGATTATCAAATTAACTCGTCTCCGATTTTGGAAGGAGATGTTATTGTAGGTATTCGCACCTGCATTTTTGATGTCAGCGAACGCAAGCGTGCGATGGCTGAATTAAAGGCAGGTGAAGAGCGCTTTCGCATGATTTTTCAGGAATCGCCTATCGGTTTAGCGCTTTTTGATGAAAAGGGCAGATTGATCGAAGGCAACCAAGCGTTTGCAGGTTTATTTGAAATTGATTTTGAAACAGCGCTCGGCCCGACAGGGCAAGGCGAAACAGCAAATCTCTTTAACTTGCTCTCATTAGATAGCGAAGAGATTTTAAGCTCAATGACCGAGAATGTTTTTCGATGTAACAGAGAGTTTACGACAGAAAGTTCTAAATATCCGACTGATTCGCGCAATCGTTTTTATGAGTGGACTGTCAGCGGCATTGAACCGAGGCAAGGCGCGAAACGTTGGTATTTAGCTCAGGTTCAGGATGCCACAGAGAGGAAGGCTGCTGAAACCGCAAGGATTAAAGAGGCGGAATCTGCCGCCCAAAGAGCAGAGGCTTTGGTTAGAAGTCTTAGACAAGAGGTGCATAAGAGCTTTACTTTTAATGATATGGTCAGCCGCAGTCCTGAAATGAAGAAGGTGTTTGATATATTGCCGCAGATAGCAACGGCACCTACAACTGTGCTCATTATGGGGGAAAGCGGAACAGGCAAGGAGCTGATAGCCAAGGCTTTGCATCAAATGAGTCCTAGAAAGCGCAAGCCTTTTGTTGCTGTTAATTGCAGTGCACTACCGGACAATCTTTTGGAGTCAGAATTGTTCGGGTACAAGGCCGGCGCTTTTACTGATGCCAAAAAAGACAAACCTGGAAAATTTGCTATAGCTGAGGGCGGAGTATTGTTCCTTGATGAAATTGGCGATATGTCATTGACGGTTCAGGTAAAGTTATTGCGTGTATTACAGGAGA
This sequence comes from uncultured Myxococcales bacterium, assembly GCA_964458775.1. Classification (GTDB taxonomy): domain Bacteria; phylum Myxococcota_A; class Polyangia; order JAAYKL01; family JAAYKL01; genus CAYWLQ01. Next base: position 20,755 of record CAYWLQ010000074.1, read on the forward strand.
AAACCTATGAACCTCTGGGAGGTGTTGATTCTATAAAATCCGACGTAAGAATTGTTGCCGCAACGCACAGAAACCTGGATGCCATGGTAAAAGAAGGTACATTTAGGGAAGATCTTTTTTATCGAATCAATGTTCTAAAAATAAAGCTAATTCCTCTCCGCGAGAGAAGAATGGATATTCCTATTCTGGTTGATCATTTTATTGAGCGATTTAATGCAAGATATGACAAAAAAATAGAAAGCATTTCTCATGATGCACTTGATCTTTTGATGTCCCATGATTTTAACGGAAACATCAGAGAGTTAGAAAATATTGTTGAGCATGCTTTTGTATTTTGTACCGAAAAAGAAATTAGAGTTATGCATTTACCCGAAGACATTAGAGGAAAGCTTGATGAGGAAAAGGCTCATGTTTTAAGAGATGTAGGAAGTTATGAGGAGCTTGAGGCAAGCTATCTTCGAGCGATATTAGCCGAAACAGGGGGTAGCAGAATAGAAGCAGCTAAGCGACTTAATATTCACAAGTCTACGCTTTTTAGAAAAATGAAAAAGCTAAACGTTAACGGATAAATTTGATCATGATTATAGACAAATTGCTGTAGGGCAAGGGTTTATACAGTTTGTCTTTGGAGGAAATATGCAAAACGAAATAGAATCGTTTTTGTCTTTGTATTTGAGCGAATATAAAACACTGGAAAATAAGAAAACACTCGCATATTGGAAAGCGGCAAATAGCGGCGATCCTAAAGATTTTGGTGAATATGCCAAGTCAGATGTAGCTTTAAAGACATTTCATAGTGACAAAAGCAAATACGAAAAGATAATAGATTTACTTAATGCCAAAGGATCAATAAGTGAATTGCATAAGCGCTCTTTGGAAGTAGCTTTGCTTGCTTTTAAAGGAAATCAAATCTCTAAGTCGCTTATTGATGAAATGGTATCGGCGCAATCAGAAATAGAGCTCAAATTTAATACATATAGAGCTGAGTATAACGGAAAAAAACTGAGCAACAATGATTTACTCGATGCCTTAAAAAATGAAAAAAATTTGGTTGAGCGCAAAGCGATGTGGGAAGCGTTAAAGCAAGTAGGGGCGGAGGTTTCTTCGAAACTGACCGCTCTTGCAGAAGTTAGAAATAAAGCGGCGCTTGAGCTCGGATATTCTAACTTTTGGGAAATGCAGATAAGACTTGAAGAACACGATCCGTCTCATTTGGAAAAACTTTTCTCGGATTTGGAGCGCTTGACCGACGAGCCGTATCGAGAAGCTAAAAGAAAAATCGATACTGAGACAAGTGCACGGCTTGGTGTTTTAGACGGCAATATTTTTCCGTGGCATTATGACAATCCCTTTTTTCAAGATGCACCGCCTTCGAGTCTGTTTGACGCGGACAGCTTCTATTCACATATGAAAAGAGAAGATATAATGAATATTGCTGTAAAGTTTTTTAACGATTTTGGTATTGCCGGAGATTCCGTAGTTGCAGGTTCTGATTTGTACGAAAGAGACGGCAAAGATCAGCATGCGTTTTGTATAACAATCGATCGAGCACAAGACGTTAGAATGCTCCTAAACATTCGTCCTGATTCTGAGTGGATGGATACATCTTTGCACGAGCTAGGACACGGCGTGTTTTATGTGCATATTGATCCGACATTGCCCTTTAACCTTAGAGAGGCAAACCATATATTTGTAACCGAAGCTATAGCAATGTTGTTCGGCGCGCAGGCCGGCGATCCAGATTGGATAATCAAGTATACCAAAGCCGATCCTCAAAAGGTTGAACCCTTTAGAGAAGCAATGAAAGAGCAGCGTCGCAGGGAGCAATTGGTATTTGCCAGATGGACTTTGGTAATGTTTAACTTTGAAAGAGAGCTATATCGAAATCCAAAACAAGACCTAAATCGACTATGGTGGGACCATGCGGAGCGTTTTCAACTGCTCTCAAGACCGGAAAATAGGAATGCACCGGATTGGGCGGCCAAACCGCATTTTACAATAGCACCGGTATACTATCACAACTATATGTTAGGAGAGATTTTCGCCGCGCAGCTCAGAAACAAAGCTATACAAACCTTTAAAGGCGCATCATCAATTGCAAACATGCCTGACAATCAAAAAATAGAATATGGGGAATTTCTAAAAAAACAAATCTTTAAACCGGGAATGTCAACACCCTGGCCGAAGTTTGTAGAGCAGGCGATGGGTGAACCTCTTAGTATTAAGTATTTTGTTAATGAGGTTTTTTAGGAAAAAGCAATCGGCGCTAATTCACAGCAATGGGTTTACCGTCGTCGGTGACAGGAACTCCTTCTTCCAGCACAAACTGAATATCACCTTTCATGAGTCTAAACTCAACTCTACGATTTTTGGCATAGGCTACTTCATCGCTGCCGGAATTCATCGGCTTTTCCTGACCGAAAGACACTATGCTTAGCCTGCTCTTGTCAATTCCGGAGTTGCTTAAATAATTTACAACTGTTTGGGATCTTCGCTCTCCCAATGACATGTTGTATTCTGCTGTTCCTCTCTCGTCTGTATGGCCGTCTACATACAGAAAGATATCCGTGTGAATACGTAATTTTTCGGATGCTTCATCCAATGCCTGTTTTGCTTCGTCGGTTAACGTAGAGGTGTCAAAAGGAAAGTGAACGCGTCTTAGAGCTAACATGATATCGCGAATATCACCTTCTGCAGTTACTGTTGACTTTGAAATGGGAGCCGCAGCTGCCGCAACAGCAGGTTCGGCCTGATCCTGTGAAGCCGGTGCCGGTTGATTCTTTTTGCATGCCGCCGCTGTCAGCATAACCAATCCCATAACAATAAATACTTTTTTCATTTTTTGTCTCCTTTGCTCCGACCCTTAGTGATCGGTAATGTTTTTATCAATAACATCTTTAAATGTTTACTTTTTGCCGCACAGATTAAATAAGCTATTTTCAGCCTCTTTCAATGCAATATTACGCTTAAATGTTCAAAATTCTTCCCGAACGACCGACAAATTAGTGGCTTTTGATATAGTACTTAAAAACAACTGTAAATATATTCTCTTTTTAGAGAAACACTAAGTTTAATATTATATAAAAAGCTTAGTTTATACAGATGGTTAGATGTGATGTCTTCTTTTGCGTATATGAAACAAAAAAACAGTCGGGACTATCGGTTCGATTTATTTTATAAGCTTTTTGTATAGCACGGCAGCTTTGGTTGCCGAGGAGGTCTTTGTATGGGCGGTTTATTTGGCGCGGCATCAACAAGCAACTGTATTATCGACCTGTTCTACGGAACCGATTATCATTCGCATCTAGGTACGAGACGCGGCGGTTTAGTGGTTAAAAACCCGCAGGGATTTAAACGCAATATTCATGATATATCCAATGCGCAGTTTAGATCGAAATTCGAAGATGATTTATATAAATTAAATGGAAATATGGGAATAGGTGTTATTAGCGACCATGAAGATCAGCCTTTGTTGGTTGCATCCCATCACGGAAGATATGCTCTTGCAACCGTCGGGCGTATACATAATTTGCAGAGCCTGACAGAACATGTTTTGTCCAAGCATATAGCTCACTTTTCTGAACTCTCAATGAATGAAATCAATCCCACCGAGCTGGTCGCTTCTCTGATCAATAATGAAGAGTCTATTGAAGCAGGAATTTCTGAAGCCCAACGTTTGATTGAAGGTTCGTGTTCAATGCTTATGCTGACACAAAACAGCATAATCGCGGCTAGAGATCGACTGGGAAGAACACCTCTGGTTATTGGACGAAAAGAAGGTGCTTATGCTGTTACTATGGAGACGGCTGCATTTCCTAATCTGGACTATGAAATAGAAAGATTTCTCGGCCCTGGAGAAATAGTTAAAATTACGCACGAGGGAATAGAGCAGTTAAGGCCGCCGGGAGATAAAATGCAGATTTGTACCTTTTTGTGGGTATATTACGGATACCCGGCGTCTTCCTATGAAAACATTAATGTGGAGACGACAAGAAACAAATGCGGGGCAGCGCTGTGTAGAGCTGATAACGTAGAGGCTGACCTTGTGGCAGGAATTCCTGATTCCGGTATCGGACATGCAATCGGTTATGCAGCAGAAGCAAAGCTTCCCTATCGACGTCCTTTTGTTAAATATACTCCTACTTGGCCGCGTTCTTTCATGCCGCAAGATCAAAAAATTCGTGATTTGGTAGCACGTATGAAATTAATTCCTATTCGCGATCTCATTAACGGAAAACGTCTGCTTTTCTGCGAAGACTCCATCGTTAGAGGTACACAACTAAAAGACATAATAGGCCGAATGTTTTCTATGGGGGCAAAAGAGGTACATATGAGACCTGCCTGTCCGCCTCTGTTATACGGATGCAAGTTTTTAAATTTCTCTCAATCAAAATCGGTAATGGATTTGGCCACAAGAAAAGCGATTGCAGAAATTGACAAAAACTCCAGTCCGAATCTGGAAAGCTACACAGATCCAAACTCAGATCAACATCAAGCCATGTTGTCACATATCTGCAAAGGCCTCGGTTTGACCTCGCTGAAATATCAAAAAATGGGTGATTTGGTCGAATCAGTGGGGCTTTCAAAAAGCAAACTATGCACATACTGCTGGGACGGATGCGAGGGGTGATTCGCGAGATGAAACAACGAACCCCGATCACAAGCTGTAACAAGGATATATGCAATAAATACGGGATGATCCGCATGGGCGGTAAGGGGGTTGTGGGACAAATAAGCCGATGCTAGATTTTCGCAATAATCGCATGCTGTTCCCAATGTTATAAAAATAGCTCTAGCGGTATTTTTGAGAATCACCGCAAAGCGGTGAATGAATACAGCCTGGGATTCATCCCCAGGAACCGGAACAAAAAGACGATTGCGTGCTGAAGGCACGCCGATCAAGGTACCGCCGATCAAGGTATCCCCAACGTGCATCCAATTACTTACGATTTACAAAATGATTTCGGTACGATCCATGTGGACGGTAAGGCGTACGCTGTTTGATCCACGTAATCGGCACGGAGTTCTCGATCAGTCAGTTTAAAATGGATTTACGAAGCAATTTGATCTCTTCTTCTTGAAGTCCG
>CAYWLQ010000075.1:0-25640 GCA_964458775.1 uncultured Myxococcales bacterium
TGCCCCATCCCGGATTGCCCCATCCCGGATTGCCCCATCCCGGATTGCCCCATCCCGGATTGCCCCATCCGGGGCAAAAATCGATACATTATTGATTATGGGAATACTAAATGTGCTCATGACAACATTGTCAATTAGTATTATCCGAGCGGGAAAAACTGTGATAACAACTGCATAATACTAACAGGCAGTTGCATATTAGGTTTTGGTTTGTTTTAGAGCGTTATGATTTAAACAGCTTCTTTAGCAGTCGGTCCGCAGGATTTTTGTCGTTAAATTTTCTGAATCTGTATTTTCTGTAGGGGTATTCAAAAACAAAAACCGAGCCTAACACGCTGTAGCTTACCGGGCCGACCAATATCGACCATAATACATGGTCTTCAACAAATGCGGCGCCGAATACGAGCATTGAGTTGCATGACAAAACGGCAACCCATACTTTGGTAAGGTTTCTGCAATACTGCACCTCCTCTTCGGAGAGTTCAGGATCGGTCATTCTGGCAAAACGTTCTATCAGCGGAGTTGTTCTCAGCGATATGGCAAAGGTGAAGATAAAGGTTAAGGAAATAAAAAAAGGCGCTGCTCTTAAAGCTATAGGAGATTCGGACAAGGCTGCAGCTCCCATTATTACTCCCATTGCAGCCGCCTGATACAGCACAACCCTCGTTTCAGCTTTGTTCGCCAATAACAGTGCGATTATTCTTCTTCCCACAAAAAGCAGAAGTATTACGGCAGTAAGGCGAATGCCCAGATAGGTCATTCCTACCAAAACCAATAGCGGATAAAGCACAAAAATAACCGCGTCGATGACTTTACCCATATTAATAGAATCTATTTCTTACGGTGTTCGCTGACATACGCAGCCAAGGTGTCTATCGAAGCAAAAGCCGCTTTTGCGATTTCGGAATCTGTTATATTTACTCCGAAATTGACATCAAGAGCCACGGAAAGCTCCAATGCATCGATGGAGTCCAATCCCAAACCTTCTACAAACAACGGAGCCGAATTTTCGATATCGCTCGGATCTACATCTTCTAGATTGGAGGTTTTTATAATAATTTCTTTGAGTTGCTGTTTAAGTTCATCCATTTTGTTTCTCCGGTTTTTTGTATATTCTATTATATTAACAGCCTCTTAGGATAGCCTTAATTGACTTTTACCATATCATTGGGTACCTAGCATCATCGACTTTGGGCGTAAATCGCTTTTAAAACTCGCGAGGGATATACCTCTATTTTTTGGTATTGGCTATACAGAAGTTGGAGAGCCGTTATGGAATCCGGACTGACACATGATGCTAGAAAGAAAGTACTGATTACCGGTGCCGCTGGAGCTTTGGGGCAAGCGATAGCTTTTAGGCTTGCTGAGGACGGATATGAGGTTTGGCTGCACTATTCTAAAAACCGAGAAGGCGTGATTTCGCTTTTGCGTGCTATTGAAGAAAAAGGCGGTGTCGGTAAAACCATTGGTTTTGATATTCGAAGTCAACAACAAATCGATTCTGAGTTGTTGCCACTGCTGTCGAAAGAAGGTCCGTTGGATATACTGGTAAACAACGCGGGTATTCCCAGCGAAGGCTACATGATGATGATGCCTGAGGATATGTGGGAGGCCGTAATAGATACAAATCTTACAGGGTTTTTCAGAGTAACAAGGGCATGTTTAAAGGGAATGGTTCAAAAACGATCCGGACGAGTTATCAATATAGGCTCTCTGGCCGGTGCTAAGGCGGCAATAGGTCAATCAGCATATGCTGCGGCAAAAGCCGGTCTCGAAGGCGCATCTCGCGCACTGGCTCAAGAAATGGCACGATGGAACATTCTTGTAAATACCGTTGCGCCCGGTCCTCTTGACAACGGAATGGCTTCGACCGAACAACACGAAAAATATATCAAGGAAATACCGTTAGGACGTCTCGGTCGCACTGAAGAAGTGGCCGGTGTTGTTTCTTTTCTTTGTTCTAAAGACGCGTCTTATATAACCGGACAAGTAATATCAGTCAACGGCGGAATGGGAATGTAATGGTAAATCCGCTAAAGCTGATAGGTTTTGATAATCCTGATTTTCAACGTACGGCAATGCTCGATCACAAGGGAACAGTTGCTTTTAACGAGCTTATGGCAAGGGCAAAAGGGGTTGCGGACGGGCTTCTTGAAAAAGCCTCGTGCGGCGATAAATGCATTGTTTCTTTAAAAAACGGTCCGGATTTTTTTGCCGGTTTAACCGGAACCTGGATTGCAGGACTAACGCCGGTAATTCTGGACCCGGCGGTTCGTTCGGAACTAAAAAATGCCGCAGAAATGACAGCTTCAAAAGTCGCTATTGTTGAAGAAGAAATTAATTTGCCGGATGGTATGCTTCCTTTGATATTGAAGGAAATCCCCCTTACTCCCTTTGTTAAAGGGGGATCTCCTGTGCTGCTTGGTTCTGATTGCAACGAAAGTACATGTTACGACAGTATTAAAGCGGAATATGAGGATCTTGATAAGCTGTCTGTACTGTCGGTCGGCGATGACGATCCTGTATTGTTTCTCTTTACTTCAGGTTCAACCGGCAAGCCGACTCTTGTTCCAAAAACCTTTCGCCAGATAGAGGTCGAAGTTAATTTTATAAGCAGTTTGTTTGACAACCCAAAAAGAATTGCAGGGCTTGTTCCTTGGTGTCACATTTGGGGTTTGTTGTCTACTTTCTTTGTTCCCCTTAAGAGCGGCGGAATATGTGATTTGCGAGGAGGAATTTCGGCCCGCGATGTTCTGCAAGCAGCGTCTTTAGAGGAATTGGACTTGGTTGCCGCAGTGCCTGTCTATTATCAAGCCATGGTTAGACTTTTCGAAGAAGGACTTTTGCCCAACTTTAAAACAAACTGTCGTTTTGCCTGTTCATCAGCACCGCTTAACGGAGATTTGAGAAATCGATTCAAGTCACTAACCGGCCAAGGCATAACAGATATTTTCGGTTCCACAGAAACAGGCGGAATAGCCTTTCGCAGAGAAGACGGACCCTGGAAGGTTGAACCTCATGTGACAATAAGAGTAGATGAAGACGGAAAACTCGATGTCAGCTCAGATTCTGTTTCGTTTAAAACCGATGATGGGTTTTTTACCATAGGTGATTTGGTTGAACTGAATGATGAAGGAGGCTTTATGCTTTTGGGCCGACAGGACGACGTGGTCAAGATCGGCGGACGAAGAATTGCGCTGGGAGAGATTACTCGAACTGTGGAAGCTTGCCCCGGTGTCTTTCATGCAGCAGTGCTTACTGAAAGTGTTGCAGGAACGTTGCGATTGGTTGCATATGTAGAGGCGAAAGTGCAAACTTTGACTTCGAAAGAAATAAAAGCTTTTGTACGCTCAAAGCTTGCTGATCATAAAGTTCCTCGCACGGTATGTTTTGTCGATTCTCTTCCCTTGACATCATCAGGAAAGCTGGATCGGCGAAAGCTAAACGAAATGACAAGCAAAGATTCAAACAACAAAGAAGGCAGATAAAACCATGCGAGTATTGTGTGTCAGCGGTTCAAGAGCCAAGCTTCCCGATCCTGTATATCCTTTGGGGGCAGCAATTGTCGCCACGGCAGCGGAACATGCCGGTCACGAAGTTTTTTGTTTTGATGCAATTCGACACAAAGATCCTTCTTCTGTGCTTGGGTCAGTTGTTGATACAAGTCGGCCTGAAATAATTTTAATGTCGATTCGCAATATCGATTCTGCCGCCTTTCCAATGCCGGAGCGCTATTTCGAAGATCACAAGCCTTTGGTGGAGCTTTTGCGAAAAAAAACCTCAGCACCGATAGTGCTTGGAGGGTCGGGTTTTTCGCTTATGCCCGAGCTTTTTATGGACTATCTAAAAGCCGACATCGGTATCGTCGGCGATGGAGAAATAACAACACTGGAAGTTCTTAACGCACTAGAAGAAGGTAAGAAGACAGAACCCATTGTATTTTCGCCTCCTGTGTCCGCTCCGTTTTTATCGGCAGACAGGGACAAATTTGATGCTGACTGGTATTATCAAAACGGCGGTGTTGCCAACATTCAGACCAAGCGAGGTTGTCCCTTAAAGTGCATCTATTGTACCTACCCAAATCTTGAAGGCGATGTGTTTCGAAAGTCTGAGCCCGGTGCGGTTATAGATGAAATTCAGTCGCTGTCTTCGAGAGGAGTTAAACATTTCTTTTTTGTAGACACAGCTTTCAATGCTTCGGAATCCCACGCAATTGAAGTTTGCGAAGAAATAATTCGACGCGACTTGAATATTTCTTTTGCCGCTTATCTGATACCGAAAATAAGAAATTCTGAATTTCCCAGGTTGCTAAAGCGAGCAGGTTGCACGGCTGCGGAATTTGGAACCGATGCTCTTAGTGATGAAATGTTGGTTTCCTATAAGAAGGGTTTTTCTGTTTCTGATGTTTTAAATTTTTCTGATAGTATGAAAACTCTGGAAATACCCCAATGCCACAATTTAATTTTAGGAGGCCCCGGCGAAACCAAAGAAACAATGGAGACCTCCATTCAACGTATGGACCGCATTGATCCGACAGCTATGATTCTAACCATAGGATTAAGAGTATTTCCAAACACAGAGCTGGCAGCCCTTGCAGCTTCGCTTGGTACAAAAATAGACGGCAATCAACTTGAACCGACTTTTTATATAGAAGAAGCAGTAGCAGATGACATAGTTGAAAAATGCGCAGCTTGGGTTGACGCCAGAAGAGGTTGGATATGTCCGGGACTGGCCAAGCGTTACAATTTGAGGTATCTGGAGAGACTCCGTTTGCACAGAGGTCGAAAAGGGCCTTTGTGGACTATTTTTTAAACTTATGTGAATATAATGGGGTGCCGATACAGTTGAAAAGGCTTTTTCAAGTCTTTGATGTTCTCTAAATATCTATGAAAGCTTTACTATCAGTCTAAATTATTGTAATATCAAACCAATTGAAATCCAATTCTATTTGTCCTTTGGCAAAACAAACATAATATACCAAGGAATTTGTTGATGAAAAATTTGTTTTTCTTAAAGACTGTTTTTGCATTATTGCTATCTTCTCATTTTGCATCGGCAACAGATCTACCCGAAAAGAGTTCTGATTCGGCAGATGTGACTCAAGATAATCCTGTTGATGAAGGAGCTTTCGATACAGAACAAGATTCAATAGAGAACAATGACGACGAGTATCAAGAAGACCCTGTTGTCGAAGAATCAAGGATTGATAGCGATATATCATCCTTATCGGAAAATACTGAATCTAATGTTGCAGAACCTGACTTTATAGATATGTCTTTGGAAGACCTTTTAGAAGTCGATGTAACGGTTGCCACAGGCTCTAAAGCTCGTTCTGTAGTTAGATCTCCGGGAATTGTAACAGTAATCAGCGCAGAAGATATTGCCCGTAGCGGAGCACAAGATCTTGTTGATGTACTTAGGATGGTACCTGGTATTTCGATAGAATATGACATGGGCGGGCTTCTCGGAATCGGTATGCGAGGTATTTATGCTACCGAAGGTAAGATGTTGTTTTTAATCGACGGTATTGAAATAAATGAGGATATATACGGTGCGTTTAATCCGGGACATCGCATACCGGCGGCACTGATAGACCGTGTAGAAATAATCAGAGGCCCGGGATCTGCTGTTTACGGAGGTTATGCAGAACTGGGAGTTATCAGTATTCATACAAAAAAAGCAACGACAACCAATCGTGTGATTATTCACGGAGGAACAAGCATTATGTTCGATGAGCACAAGGCTCCCGTGGGGCGTGCTTTGGGAACAATGTATTACGGCGGGTCTCGCGACAGAGTAAAGTTTTCTTTATCGGCAAGCGGAGATTTCGGTCATATGACCAATCAGTCAGCCGCAGATATATGGGGAGAGCATTGGAATGCAATGGATGATCAAGTATCATCATTGTTTATCAATGGGAATTTGCAGGTTATGGGACTGGATGTTAATGTTTTGGTCAACAGATACAGTATGAGTTATCAGTATCCTTCTTATGAACTTTCAAAATACCGAACAGAACACAATTTTTTTATAGCTGATGCCAAGTACACTTTTCAAGTTACTCCAAAGGTTACGCTGATTCCTCAGCTTCAATACAAGAATCAACAACCATGGTATTCTCCAAGAATATATTATGATTCAGGAGATCGTTTTGAAGATTGGGAATATGATCTGTCGGTGCAAAAGCTGACAGGTGCTCTTCACGGTAATTTTCAAATTCTAAATACATTGGGGGTGTCTTCGGGAATAGTCTATGATTTCATATATGGAGCGGACCGTTTAGATAATGAATATTTTAACGGCGAAAATTCTGTACAATACAGCAATATCGCAGTCTATCTTCAGGGAATGCTCGAAACAAGGATAATGGATGTCGCCATGGGCGGAAGATTCAATTATCATCAGCAATCCGGAATGTCATTGGTACCTAGGTTGGCTTTGACACGTGATTTTTTTAACAAATTTCATATAAAGTTTCTGGCAGCAATAGCGTATAAGGCTCCGACACTGGCAAATCTGGGAGTCAATCCTGACATTAAACCGGAAAAAACACCGACCCTGGAATTTGAGTGGGGAGCCCGCTGGAAGAATATTTTATCTTTTGCACATAATACATTTTTAACAAAAATGGACAATGCAATTGTCTATACCATGATTGATGATACTTACGACACATATGTAAACCAGAAAGGCATATGTACCTTCGGCATGGAAGCTGTCGGACGAATATCTTTTCCGATAGGCTTCTTTGACCTTTCTTGGTCTATGTATCGAGTGATCAGAAATAATATAGAAGATTATATCGTCCCTAATGATGAACGGGTTACGTTGGGATTTGCTCCTCACAAAATAACCTCAAGGCTAAGTCTCAATCCGTTTGGAAGCTTTTTCGTAACGCCGTCTGTTATTTTCCTTTCCAAAAGATGGGCAATTACTGCTGTTAATGAGGACGAAGAAGGAGAAGAGATTCTCTCTTATCGGAAAATCAGTTCGGATATACAACTGGACCTAACTATTCTACAGCGCAACATCATAACCGAAGGACTGTCTTTGTCGATGTCCGCACGCAATATGCTAAATCGTAAAAACAAATATGTGCAGCCGTACATCGGTTATGAGGGACATTATCCCAAGTCGGGAGCTGAGTTTATGCTTTCTCTTACATATGAATATTTTTAAATCACAACAGTGTGCTGAAAACAAGAGATGCTCATGTTTATGTTGCGATAATGTCAATTGTCAATATACCAAGCCAGTCAAGCCCTTAACTAGTTTCCATATCAGAAATGGGGTTTTGAAAGAAGTTGACCGAGTGCGTCAGATGTACGTTACAAAATGTTGAATATAAACTTCAGTTAATGCTCTTACAGGATTGAGTTGTTCAATTTGAAAATCAATAGTTGTTTTTAATTAACATCTAAGAGTTACATATTTTGAAACCTTGTGCTCTCTTATAGATAGAACAAAGTTATAATAGGCTTTTGAGAGTACCAAGCTAATGCAGTTTCTTTTTCGCTATCTGTAACATATTGCGAAGTTAAAGAGTTGTTTGTTTTCAGAAACAAATATTCAACACGATTTGTAGATTTTGGCACGAAAATTTCATTAGCAGTAAGAACATTGCCTGGCATGGTTACAGTAATTTACGTAATAGGAGGAAAAAATGCGGATTAGAAATTTGTGCTGTATCTTATCATTTTTGATAATTTTTGCTTGCGGCGAGTTAATAGAAGAGGTGCAATCTAATAGCACTGATGAAAAGAAGGATACGCTTTCTGATATAGATAGCGAGACTGACAGCAGTAAAAATGTTTCAAATTCTCTTATGATCGATGATTGTGATGACGGTGATGCTGTAAACTCACTTGGCGGAATATGGTTGACCTACAGCGATTCTCACGATCCTGGAAAAGGAGAGTCTCAAGTTTGGCCTGTAGGTTGGTTTCAAGAAGGTCAATTTACCATGAGTGAGCCGGGCTATGGCGGCAAAGGTTATGCTGCTTATTTTAAAGGCGTCGCCGCAACAAAACTGGGTTATGACTATTTCGGCATGATATCCGCACTCGGACCCAATTCTTTTTGTCCCAATCCTCAACCGTCAGAGGCGGATATAAAATCGTATGAAGGCATTAAGTTTTATGCAAAAGGTAAAACCTCAGGGGGCATACTTTATGTCAAAATGCTTTACAGCAAAGAAGGAGAAGAGAACAACTGCAAGGACAACGGCCTTACGGGGGATACCCTTACAAATTGGAATGACTTTGCTGTTGATATTACAGACAAGATAAGTGAAGACTGGTCCGAAATTTCTCTAAATTTTAGGCGCGATTTTTTCGGTCCCGACGGTTTAGATATTGAGACTGTTTTGGAACACGCCAAAGATATTCATTTCTTTTTTCAAAGCAACCAGGGAGGAGAAGCTGAGTTATGGGTTGATAATTTGGCTTTATTTCGAGAAGACACTGTGACGGATACAGATGCGGACACAGATGACGGTATTGATAGATCAGGAGAACCGGAAAGCTTTGTAGATCCTAACGAGGATGATGCCGCTGAGCTTTTTGATAGAAAAGATGTTGCAAAAATTAATATCGAGTTACCTGATGATACCTGGCAGTCTCTAATTAAAAATGCTGTAAACGAAGAATATACCTCTGCCAAAGTTACTGTTAACGGAACTGTTTTGGATGAGGTGGGCCTTCGCTTTAAAGGTGCTTACGGGAGTCTTTACGGTTGTTTTGATTCACAGCAAAATCTTATTTGCGATAAGCTTTCGATGAAGCTTAAATTTGACAAATATTTGGAGGAACAAAGATACCTCGGACTAAAGCGTCTCAATTTGCATTCTATTAGATATGACAATACAAAAATGCGGGATTGCTTGGCCTACGATGTTTTTCGCGAAATGGGAATTGTTACTCCGAGATGTTCCTATGCATATGTTTATGTGAACAATGAAGAACTAGGCCTTTACGGAATGGTGGAGCAGATAGACGGTCGATTTACCAACAGTCGATTTTCAAAAGGGGACGGCAATCTTTACAAAGAAGCGTGGCCAGTAAATGTATCGAAAAGCTATTATGATGAACATTTAAAAACAAACGAAGATGTTGCTGATCACAGTGCTTTTGTTGCTTTTGCCAAACAAATGATTTTAGCTTCTGATACTACTTTGCCTCAAACGTTGAAAAAATGGATGGATATGGACTATCTCCAAAAATATTTGGCAGTTGATTTTGCAATTGCAAACTGGGACGGAGTTACCACATTTTATTGCGGCGCAAACTGGCCCTGTGTCAATCATAACTTTTATCTGTATCAAGAAGAAAAAAGACCGTTCTTTTGGATCATTCCATGGGATTTAGAGGCTACGTTTAATGTCGGACATTGGTTTGGAAATAATATCGAACCGTGGGACAATCTAAATGCAGTGTGCGAAGATATTCCTTTTGTACCGGGAGAAGATCACTTTATAAAACCGGCAGGATGTGATCAGACCTTTAGAGCAATTGTGCAGTCAGACAGAAAACCCTATTACAATGCACTCAAAGAACTATTGGAAACCTCAATGAGTGAGAAAAGCATGCTCGATAAGATAAACAAGCTGACAGAACTTTTAGAACCGTATATCGAAGCCGATCCTTTCATAGAGCCTGACGAGTGGCTTGCTGAGATAGAGTATCAGATTTCTGAATTAAACCGCATTCGAGCACGAATTTCTGCGGAGTTGTAGGGAAGGGTAACAAGTTGGGAAACACTATGGAAAACTATTCAAATCGCTCTGCCCAAAAAGCATTGTCTCTACCTCCTCGGAATATATATCCAAGTCGTCATTCTCAAATAGTATCTTAGCAGGTTTTTGTGCTTTGTTAAACCACAAGAAAAACGCTCGTTTTAAACTGTCTTGAGATGCTCCTGCTTTACTTGTCCATTTTAGAAATGACAATATCGGCGGAATACAGGCTTTTGTCCGCCTCCGCCCTTTGGGCTATGGCTAGATCTTCTATTGTCAACTACAGACCGCATCCTCCAAAGCCGCAGTTGCCGCTGCCGCATCCTCCTCCTCCAAAATTTCTTTTGACGGAAGTGCCGTTTGACTCGGTGTTCGGCTTGGCAACTACTGATAGCTGCTTTTCTGATGCACTGCCGCATGATGGGCAAGTCTCATCTTCTTTTTTGTATGAGCTTTGGATTAATTCAAATTTTTCACCGCAATTTTTACATTTGTATTCAAAAATAGGCATCTTTTTATCCTGTCTTTTGTCGAAGTCTATTGCTTCGAACTTTAAATATGAGCCTTTTAGACGGCTGTTTGTGGCGTTTTTTCTAAAATACAAAAGGAATTTTTCAAAACAGTTATTCCTTCTTGGTTTTGTGCTACAAAAGAAACAGTTTCTCCTTCTTCTGATTTGTTTGTATCTATTCCTCTTAAAAATATTGGGTTGCCGGGAAATATCGGCTTGGAAAAACATACTGACAGCGTTTTGATAAGTCTAGGATTACCTTGGCAGAGTTTGTTGACAAGCTCTTTGTGACAAAGAGACATTGTGCACAGTCCATGGATAATAATTCCGGGTAGGCCCACATTTTTTGCGGCTTTGTCATATAGATGGATCGGGTTGCGGTCTCCTGATGCTTCGGCGTAGGCAAAGGTTTGCCATTTGGGGATATCTATTTTGTATTCAAATATGGGCGAATTTGTTTCTGTTGAAGATTTATTCTTTTGATTAGAACTATTTGGGATTAATGCTTTTTCCAGAAATACCCATTTCCCGCTGACTATTTTTTCTTTGTTCTGATTGTATGAATTTGTTTCGAATACTATCAGTCGTCCTGAGTCTTTTTGCTGTATTTCTGTCAGTGTTGCATTACAAACCAAAAGATCTCCGGGATATAAAGGGCGATGCCAGTCAAAGCATTGTGAATAGTGTAAAATTTTTTCATATGCAATTCCCAGAGACGGATCCTTTAGCATAGCTGATACAGGATTTCTGCTTAGTGCTGCTGCGTACATGGGAGATGCCGGAACGATAGCGTGTTGTTTTTCGTCAAAATAGGCACTGTTGTTATCTCCGATTGAAAGTGAAAAGAAATATGCATCTTTCCTGCTAATTCTTACAGACACGCTTTGATGCGGTTTTTCTGTATTAGAATTATTAGGCTTGCTTTTAGTCATTTTGCCCTCTTTTGAGGTATTTAAAAGTTGTCGATAACCTGTTTTTTCGCATAAAAACGCGACTTAGAGCACAGTCCTTTGTATAACAGAGGATGTAAGGAGGAAATCAAGCTTAAATGCCCCCATATATACATGTCGGAAAATATTATCGTTATCTTTGGGAAGATACAAATCTTCTTGTAATATTGGGAGATTTTGCAGAGGTTGCAGTTTCAAAAAAACTTTATGAGGAAAGACATAAGATTGAACCTTTGTCAAATGAGGCAGAAAAACTTCTTAATCGTCTTATGGGCTCTTGTGCTTTGGCAGCAGTTTCTTTGGCT
This sequence comes from uncultured Myxococcales bacterium, assembly GCA_964458775.1. GTDB lineage: Bacteria > Myxococcota_A > Polyangia > JAAYKL01 > JAAYKL01 > CAYWLQ01. Next base: position 11,500 of record CAYWLQ010000075.1, read on the forward strand.
GACCGAGAATCTTGGGGATGGACTGTTTCGCTGCCCGGGTCGGATATAGGGATGTTTTGTGCTGTGGAGCCGGAAGGTGTTATTACGGCCTCGGCAAGACCCTCACCTATTGACCGCGAAGCGATATATGTACAAAGACAAAAAGGCACGGCTCCTATGACTCAGAGCCTCTTAACTCCGTTATCCGCCGATCCTTGTGAGGTTGTATCTCTATATTTTAACCAAGCGGTTCAAACAAAAACTCGAATAGTGCTCGAAGAAGATTGTTCAGGCATATTGGTACAAGCTTTACCCGACAGTCGTTTTGAGGATGTTGAAAACCTTGCTAACAACGAACTGTCAAAGTTATGTCGCGGTTTAGCCTCTAAAAAAGAATTGAAACCCATGGGTGAGGTTCTTATTTTTTACGAATGTCGGTGTGATGATCAGATGATTTTAAATATGCTTACCGGTCTTCCGGATTCTGAAAGAGAAGAGGTTTGGGGTGATCTGAACTCGCTTAACATTGAATGCCCAAGATGCAGACGGGAATATGAAATTCAGCGATCACTGAAATCCGTCAACTGAGTTTGGCAACAAAACATATATAATAACAAGGAAGTCGATATGAAAAGAATAATAGTAACTCTAATATTAACAGTGTTAAGCTTCCATTTCCTTAATGGATGTGTCCTCAAAACTCCGCCATCAACAGATTCTGATAACGAGAATGATTCGGAAGCACGATCAACAGAATTTATTGAATCTGATAGTGACATTGATGGGGATACAGATACAGATACTGATAGTGATACCGATACTGACACTGATACCGATACTGATACCGATACGGATACTGATACCGATAATGATACCGATACTGACACTGATACCGACACTGATACTGATACCGATGCCGACACGGATACCGATACAGACACGGATACCGATACTGATACTGATACCGACACTGATACTGATACCGATACTGACACGGATACCGATACAGACACGGATACCGATACAGACACGGATACCGATACAGACAGCGATACTGATACAGACACCGATACTGAAGAATGTACACCTTCTGCAGATCATTGCTGTGGTGACAGTGATTGCAACGGAAATGAATACTGTGACGCCGACGGGATTTGCCAGTGCAAATCATCTGAAGATTATTGTTGCCAAGATTCCGACTGCGGTAACAACGCTTACTGTGATGTACTAAACAAGTGCCGCTGTGTTTCCAACTATTACGGTATGGAATGCAACTATTACTTTAGAGCACTGGGTTACGCCGAATTGACTCATGCAAACGGTGAGGCTGCGGCAGTTAGTACGGATGGGAATGTTGTAATTGGATGGTCAAGTTCTACAATAGGCTCGGACACTGTCGGCTTTCGCTGGATTGATGGGCAGATTAATGTACTAGAAACCATTTCCAGTGCTTATAGTATGATACCGGTTGATATCAATGCAGATGGATCCGTTATTGTCGGCGATATGGATGTGAGCTCAGATTTGGGAGTCTCAAGCACCGTTGCATTTCGATGGATCAAGGGACAGGGAACCGGCAGTCTTGGAGTGCTAAATTACGGTACCTACAGTCATGCGTTAGGGGTCAATGCCACAGGTGACATCATTGTAGGTGACGGTGATGCTGACAGTGAACCTAGAGGTATTAGATGGAACAACGGTAGCCCCAGCGGTTTGCGCTATGATATGGATCCCTTTTTCCTTACAGATGTTAGCGCTGACGGATTAATTCAAGTAGGTAAATGGGGAAATTCACCGGGGCGACTGGATTTTGATAACCAAGGGAACGGCACACCGTCGTTGCTTACTGATCCGTCAGGACTTTCCTCAGGTATAGCAACTTGCATAAGCGGAAACGGACAAGTGATAGCGGGCAAGTACAGCGGAAGTAGCAACACTTACCTCTGGGTTGACGGTGCTCAGCCGGTTTCTATCGGAACATTTGTCGCGAATGATATCAACAGCGACGGCTCTGTAATTGTCGGTGTCAATAACAACAACGAAGCTGTTATTTGGGATGATGTTGACGGTCTCAGAACCATACGCGGTATTTTAGAGAATGAAGGAGTGAACCTTTCCGGTTGGACGCTTCAAGCTGCAACAGGCATTTCCGGTAGCGGCAAACGAATTGTCGGTTATGGGAATAACGGTGCTAGAAAAGAAGGATTCATTCTCGATTTGCCGTAGGAAAAAATTTTGTAATCACTGTCGGAAAACTATTTTACATGGATGTTTGGACTGGGCGGCATTGCCATTCCGATCCCCATGTGAAACAAAACATGGGGCGGTTGATTATAGGAAGATTGTTGGAAAGCCACCTGCATGCGGTAAGTAGGGTCGTGCATGAGTGTATAGAATCGATGTTCGGTTACAATAGTTGTGGTGTAGATACGCAGCCCGGAACTGTCCGCTTCGCGAACCACCAGCTCCTCGCGCCAGTCCCCTAAAAGATCGGCTGTCAAGTTTGGATTGTGTTTGGTGCCGTTGTTTGTTCCGAAGTTTGACAGGCTTAGCACCATCCCTTGCCCCGATTTGCTAATACCTCCTTCGTCCGGATAAAACGGATCGTAGTCGTATGCTGAGGGCTCATCGGCATCAAAAATCTCTCTAACCGGGTCTCCGTCCCAATAAATTAAATGGTTGCTTCCGGCAGACGGTGCACTTCCTTTGCCGTCAATACAATTCACTGATCCTTGGGTGGAGCTGGTGCAGCTGGCGCTTCCGGTATTTGACACGCTAACATATTCTGCCACACCTCGCCCGTTGTCTCCGCCTCCGGTAACGTTAAAAATAAAATTGCAGTTGTCAGCACGGTGCAGATCATGTCCTCCTTCTCCTTCGTGAGGCATGAATACCAAGGGCACTTCGTATCCGACAATCATTTCACCTATATGAAGCGCATCCCCGTGACCCATTCCTGTAGAACACTTGAAAGTTCCGTTTGAGTTGATTGTTGATGAACCGGGTATTAACTCCATTCCAAGATCTCCATCAGCATCCACTGTCATCAGTGTATGATTGCCCTGACCGTTGGCACCGCGATCTCTATCTCCGTCGTATGTCCAAACAGTCTCCAGCTTTCCGTCTCTCCAATTAAGTGCGCTAATGGTAAGTCGTGTGTAGTAGCCTCGTTGAGTTATAATGCTCGGACGCCCCGTAGCCGAGTCTGTGTTGTCGGTTACAAAGGATACCCCTCCGTTGAAGCGATCCACTCGATTCCCGTAGTTGTCACCCCATGCCGACACATCTGCGCTGGATGGATTGTTGTTACGAGGTACCGGATAGTTTACAGTAGCAAGCTCCGCACCTGTTTCGCCGTCAAACACGGTGAGATACTCAGGTCCGGTTAGAATATACCCCGAACTGCTGCGATAGTCCGCACTGTCATTGTCGTTTGCGGCCGGTCCGGTTCTAAGATACGCGCCTGTTCCGTCTTTTGTGCCGGGTGCAGTTTTACATGCAATTTCTGCTCTTCCGTCACCGTCAAAGTCGTAAACCGAATGCTGGGAGTAATGGGCACCTGAGCGTATATTGCGCCCTAGATCTATGCGCCACATGCGAGTTCCATTGAGTTTGATTCCGTCAAGATATGTATTGTCAGTTGTACCGGATTGAGAGTTGTCCTTTGCATTGCTCGGTTGCCATTTCAAAATGATTTCATACTGCCCGTCCCCGTCAAGATCTCCCGTACTAGCATCGTTTGCTTCGTAAGCTCCTCCCGGAGGTGAAAGAGGTATGCTAAGGTAATTCTGCGTCCAGGGGGTTACTGCCTTTGATTTTTCACATTCGGTTCCGTTGATTACCGCGCTGACAGAATAGACGGCTGAAGCGCTTGCGCCGTTATCTTGATAATTTGTGCTGTCGGTAACATTGGCAACTAATGTGTTGTCTCTATAAAGATTGTAGGATACTGCGGATGGGTTATCGCGATTGTATTCATATCCCATCATGCGCCATCCGATATAGTTGTTGCTGCCCGAACGAACAGCTACCAAACCGCGGTCTAAATCTTCCATCTGATAGTGACCGTCTTCCGGACTGGTAGGAACTGAACAAACATCCGAGTCCGTATCCGAATCAGAGTCTGAGTCGGCATCCGCATCGGCATCGGCATCCGTATCAGAATCGGTATCAGCGTCAGTATCTGCATCGCATTGTCCGGCTTCTATTCCAGGTCCTATTACAGTCATGTTGTCAATGTTAGGAAGACCTTCTGCTCCGGTTGCTTGCAAAATGATATAGTTTTTACCTGTTGTTAATGTTGCAGAGCTTTGGGCGGTTAACCATGTATCCCATGCATTGGTATTAGCAAAGGCAACAGAACCTACTGTTCCTCCGTTAACTATAAGATTACCGGGTCGAGCTGATACAGCTGCATATTTCCAAGACAAACTGACCTGTCCGGCTGTTGCAGAGTTGACACTCCATTCAATGCTGCCGCCAACTTCATTTACTGTATTTGCATAACCGATGCCTGTAAAACCGGTCCAATCCGACTCAACAAAACCGTTTACGCTGCAAAAACCTGCAGCTTGCTCTTCAATTACAAGGGTTACATCACTGTCAGAGTCAGTGTCGGTATCAGCGTCAGTATCAGTGTCAGTGTCAGTATCAGTGTCAATGTCAGTATCAGTGTCAGTGTCAGTATCGGTATCAATGTCAGTGTCCGTATCGGCATCCGAGTCTGCGTCGGTATCTGCATCAGTATCTGTATCTGCATCCGTGTCTGCATCAGTATCTGTATCAGAATCAGCGTCTGCATCGGTGTCAGTATCAGAATCAGCGTCTGCATCGGTGTCAGTATCAGCATCAGCATCTGCATCGGTGTCAGTATCAGCATCAGCATCAGCATCAGTGTCAGTATCCGTGTCAGCGTCAGCATCCGAGTCAGCGTCAGCATCCGAGTCAGCGTCAGCGTCTGAAGCTGAGTCGGTGTTACCTAAATCGTTTATGTCAGGATCATCAATCTGCGAACATGAAATTATACTCATGCTTGTAGTGATTAATATAATAAACCCAATTGTTTTCATTTATTGCTCCTTAAAATGAGATGCTCATTTCGTTAAATTCCCAGTTTACTTGAGAGACAAAGCAGACCCAGGAGGGACATTTTTTTCAAAAAAATTTTTCTGACAAGGCAAACAGGCATCAACCGTTGTTATAGTTATCTATTTAAAAATAGGTAAATTAATTCAATAATTGAGCAGCTTGTTTTTGGTGAGGACCGTCGGGATATTTTGACAAGTAGCTTTGAGCTGCTTTTTTTGCGCCTTCTAGGTCCCCTCCAAGTTTTAACGATTCGATTAAACGTCCGGCTGCTTCTTTTGACAAACCGGCCTTCGTTGATTGTTCTAATGCTACAATTTTAAACCATTTTGCGGCTTCTAGATAGGAGTCGGTTTTATTGAATTCGGTTACTCCTAAAAGAAACGCAGCGTTGGAGGAATGTACTGATTTGGGAAATCTTTTTCTTACTGTTTTGTATGCGGACTCTGCTGATTTGAGATCTCCTGCATGTCTTGCTGTATCTCCCAATGCTACAAGTTCTGACGCTGAGGAGTTTTTTAAAATCTTTTCAAAACCTGCCTGTTTTGCAAGGGTTAGGGCTTCAGCATATTTTCCGCTTTCAGAGGCATATCGCCAATCGGAAAGAGAGTCATGTTGTTGTACAGTTACAGAAGATTTTAAACGGCTTGTCGGTAGGTTTTGCAAATCAGAAGGGGGAATATCATTAGAAAAAATGTCTTCAATTTCTGTCTCTTTTCCGTTCCTATTTTCTTCTTCTCTAAAATCAGTCCCTAAAAAATCAGTATCTTGAAAGCCGGTATCTAAAATACTATCCTGTTGTTTTGTTTTGTTTTTTAAAGCAGAAGTAATGTGTAAACTTTCTCCGGTTCTAAGAACTTTTTCCTTCTCTGACAACGGACCGGTCACGATAACGGAACCTTCTATCATTTCCAGTCTAAAATCATCTGTTGCAGGTTCCCATTTTACTGAGAATTTGGTTCCGGTAACAGAAATGCAGTAAGGGCCGACATCAATTTGCCAATTTGACTTTTTCTTGTTTATTATATTTGCATCTATTCGTCCTCTCTCCAAAAGCAAATGAGCTCCGTCAGCATTTAGAGTTCTGATACGAATTTTTGACTTGGGTTTAAGCTCAATTTGTGAACCGTCAGAAAAATCAAGTTCGGTTTTTTGAAATATATTTCCGGAAATAAAAGCTCCTTCGGTTACGGCAACTCCGTCTAACGAAACAGTCAGTTTAACTTGACTAAACATAATGAGAAGCACAGCCGCTGCCGCTGCAGCAGATGCTGCAATACTCCAAAATATTGTATTTTTATGATTTTTTGCTTGGCGGCTATTGTTTGTCTTGATTGGATATACAAATGAAATGTCACGTTTAAGTTCCGCCAACCTATCAATTTGAGGTAAAACACTGTCTTCAATCGTTCTAATTGATTGTCCCAAAACAATAAGGGGGTGATTATCCGCAGACATTACTCTCGCCTCCTCTCTTGGTCATCATAGAAAGACTTAAGTTCTGAATGGTTAAGTGCCAACATCCTAAACTTTTTTTCAGCCCTTTTGAGTCTTCTTTTTACTGTGGACATAGAAATGTTGCAAACTTCAGCTATTTCTATCAGATGAAGTTGCTCAAAAAAGCGAAGCGAAAGTATGATTCGATCATCTGCTGACATTTTATCGAGTGCTTGATATGTATGTCGCAACAGTTCAATGTTTGCCGGATCAGCAGCTCCCACCGGAATGTTCATGTGCGGCTCTGAGTCTTTGACCCAATAAGCTCTCCTGCGGATTCTTTTGCGTATATATTGTTTAGAAATAAATACCGACAAAGAAGTCAACCAAGATTGAAGAGCTTGACCATCTTTTATATTGTTAACACTTCGAAATGCTTCTAAAAAAACGTCATGTAAAAGATCATATAAATCCCTATCAAACCCCAAAACTCTTGTAAGCACTCTTTCAACATGAACGGAATAACGATCATACAATGCCTCCATTGCTCCGGGATGACCTTTTTTTAAAGCTTCTACCAAAGCAAGATCATCACCTTTAAAACGCAGAGGAACGGGGCTCTTGGTATTTTCCGCTCGCGGTTTTTCTATCGCATTCATTGTTACAAAGTCTGTCATTGCCGAGACAAAGGTGTATTCCTACAGAGAATAAGAGTCATTTTTTTTGTTTCAGTGAAAATTTTATTGCTTGGAAGAAACTTAACTTTAAACAAGCGCCTGAGAAAAAATATTGGGAGGATTGCCGGTTTCTGAGTTCTTTTTGTTTGAACGTCGGGTTTCTTTAAGTTGTGCTTTGTTTTTGGAATGCCGATTTCTCAAAGATTTAAACATATCCGAAACCATGGTTTCAAGATTGTATGAAGGCTTCCATCCCCACTCTTCACGAGCGGGGGTATCGTCTAGAGATTGAGGCCACGAATCGGCAATGCTCTGTCTGAAATCCGGTTCAAAGCGGCATTCAAAGTTGGGAATATGTGCTCTTATTGCCTCTGCTAACTCTCCCGCTGAAAAACTCATACCGCTTACATTAAAGTCTGTGTGATGAATGAGTTTTTCAAACGGAGCGCGCATTAGTTCCAGAACTGCTTTTATGCAATCTTTCATGTACATCATAGGAAGACGAGTATCTTCTCTTACAAAACAAGTGTAACTGCCTCCTTCAAGGGCAGCATGGAACATTTCCACAGCAAAATCTGTGGTTCCTCCTGTCGGAAGTACTTTAGAACTTATAATTCCAGGAAACCTAACTCCTCTAACATCTATTCCGTATCTGTTGACATAATAATTACCCAAAAGCTCTCCCGCTACTTTGGAAACGCCGTAAATTGTTGAAGGTACTAACATTATATCATTCGGAGCATTTTCCTTTGGGACGCCGGCTCCAAAAACAGCTACTGAAGACGGAATGAAAACCTGATTTAGCTTTAACACTTTTGCAGCAGAAAGCACATTTAAGGTTCCTGAAACATTTATATTCCATGCCAGTTCGGGATCTTTTTCTCCCTTTGCTGACAAAAGAGCGGCCAAATGTACCACAGCATCGACATTGTGTTTTTCCGCTACTTCTAAAACTCCCCTAGCATTGGTTACATCCAGTATTGCAAAAGGACCTTCTTGATATACGGATTGATCTCCTTCTCGATCACAAATTAGATCTGTGGCAACAACGTTGTCTGCTCCGTATTCTTCTCTGAGAGCAGAAGTCAGTTCGGAGCCGATTTGTCCTCCCGCGCCGGTAATTAGAATCCTGTTAAGCTTTTTTTTTCTTTTAAGTAGATTAGTCACATCAATTTCCTTTGCTGAACCCGTTTTACAGTCACACATTAATAATCAGAGAATGAAAAAGATTTCGGTCTTTTTTCTCTCTCAATATAAACGTAAGGAGTCATTGCTGTGTTTGCAACATACCTTGAAGAATTTCAAAATGAATTAGACAAGATAGAAGCATCCGGAACATTTAAGAATGAACGAGTTCTGATGTCTCCCCAAGATGCAATAGTGAATTTGGAGAGCGGAAAATCTCTTATAAATATGTGTGCCAATAATTATCTTGGATTGTCCAATCATTCCAAACTAATAGAAGCGGCCAAGAGAGCTTTGGATGATCGAGGATTTGGGATGTCTTCCGTTAGATTTATCTGCGGCACGGTTGATGTACACAAAAAGCTGGAAAAAGCTGTTGCCGATTTTCACGGTGTAGATGACGCAATATTGTTTTCTTCGTGTTTTGATGCAAATGCCGGTATTTTTGAAATGCTGATGGGAGAACCGGACGTTATTGTCTCAGACGCTCTAAACCATGCATCCATAATTGACGGTATAAGATTGTGCAAAGCAGAACGCCGAAGATACTCAAATGCTGACATGGAAGAACTTGAAGTAATACTAAAAGATGTACAAGGTAAAAGGCGAATATTAATAGCAACGGACGGAGTATTTTCTATGGACGGAACGTTGGCGCCTTTGGACAAAATATGCAGTCTTGCCGAGAAATACAATGCAATGGTCATGGTTGATGATTCTCATGGCGTAGGAGTTGTCGGACCCGGAGGAAGGGGAACACCTGCGCATTTCAAAGTTACAGAAAAGGTTGATATTATTAGCTCTACCTTGGGAAAGGCAATGGGAGGTGCTTCCGGAGGCTATATCGCTTCACATCGTGAAATAGTTGCATTACTACGTCAACGAGCAAGACCCTATCTGTTTTCAAATACTCTTCCTCCTTCCCTTGCAGCAGCCGGTTTGGAAGCTTTCAAAATATTAGAAACTTCATCATATCTTATAGATAAACTGCACGAAAATACAAGGTATTTTAGGAGTAGGATTGCGTCGTGCGGTTTTGATGTACCCAAAGGGGAATCAGCCATTGTTCCGGTAATGCTCTATGATGAGAAAGCAGCAGTCTGCTTTGCTGAGGAAATGCTTAAAGAGGGTATTTATGTTGTAGGGTTTACTTTCCCGGTTGTTCCAAAGGGTAAGGCCCGAATAAGAGTACAGCTTTCGGCTGCACATACAATTGAACTGTTAGATCAAGTAATAAGTGCTTTTGAAACAGTAGGGAAAAGATTGAATGTTTTAAAGTAGCTTTAGATTTTATTTTTTACGGCGTAATTTGTTTTCCCAATGTTTGCGCTTATGAAATAACATTAAATACACCCTTCTAAAGTATGAATTTATAACAGGAAAGGGCCCGTTAATTGTACAGGCTGCGGCTGCTGATGCTTGAGCAGCAGCTACAGCTAATGCAACTTGAAGGGATACTCCTGCAACCGCTAAACCCAAGCCTAATAAGGTTACGCCTACTCCGACAATAAGGTTGACGGTAGCGCTTTGGGAAGCCCTTCTTGCTAGATTCAACAATATCGGGATGTTATCAATTCCGCCTTGTTCTATGTTGAATCCCGCCTGTGATACAGCGTTTTCTGCATTGAGGGCGATAGCGGCATGTGCTGAACGAAAATGATTTTCAAAGGACTTTCCGTTGCCGACTAACATAACCCTTCCTCCGGAATCTGAATATTTACGAAGCACTTCAGGAATTTGTTCATCCGGAGTCTCAAAGAATATTGAGTCGATTTTTAATTTTGATGCTATTGCCTGAGCAGGTACTGCTTCAGCTTGGGTTATCAGAGCTGTTTCCAAACCCATTGCGGAAATACTTTGCAAAGTCTCCAATGACTGATCGAACGCCTGTTCTTCTAATGCAAAAGCTGCCGCACATACATCATCCAGCGCCATGAAAACTACTCTTCTTCCGAGGTTTTCCATTTCATCAGCATAGTCTTCTAATAGACCGGTTGAGATTCCGTTGCTGAGAAGCAGCATTCTGTTTCCGCAATATATCGATCCCCATGGAGTTTGGGCGCTTAGTCCTTTATGCAGATGAGCGGTTATTTCGCAATTTGATGCCGCTCTTGCGTTTTTTGCAGCGGCAAAAGAGGATAGAGCTGACGCGATTCGTCCTGCAGTAGCGACCTGGATAGTATAGAGTGCATCCAGTACTATTTGGGGATTGGCGGCATCTGAGGTTTTCCAGTCTGCCACAACAAAATCGGGTTTGAATAGAGTTTGTCGTGTTGTAAATAGAACTGTTTCAATCTGAGACACTCGATGGACCGCGTCTGCGTCTCGGATTATAGTATTTATGGAAAGTGCTCGGACAGCGGCTTGTAAGTGTGCATCGCCTGATGACATTCGCACGGTTCGCGGATTGAGAGCGACAACAGCTATTGCGGCTGCGACAAGACTTCTACCGATATCACTAACGGTGTAATACACCAATATAAATGCAGCGACTGCAAGAGGAAATCTTAACCGTTCAATTATTTTTGCTAAGCGTGCGGCACCCTCAGCCAAGGAAGAATTATCTTTCCATGAGAGAGAAACCGCTGCGGAATCAGAAGGGTCCAAGGCTCTAAGTATTGAAGATCTTTGCCTTAAGAGAAACTCAAGAAGTCTTCCTATTGCTTCTATTGTCGGTAAAAGCAGAGCACATACAGCCGCATGTCTTGTAGGTTTGCTAAACAATGCTCCTGACAGCACTACAAGACTGGCAAAGGGCAGGGCAAAGGTTTCAATTGCTGTTATAAAACCGCGTTTACGTTCTCTAAACAAGTTTGCAGCAGAAATGATAATGATTCCGGATGCTGCCGTTATTAGAGTCAGCATTCCGTTGAAAATCGCGGGTGGAATTGCAACGGCTGCAACCAAGAAAATCAACCATGCTCCCAAATTTAAGAGCAATGGACGGATGAGCTTACCGTGAACAAGCTCCGCATGGCGAATAGAGGATTCCTGAGGAGGGGGAGGTTCAATTTCCTCTATGGGGGAAATGGGGGGAATGAGAGTCGGCTCTTTTGGAGTATCATGTTCAATATGCGAATCGGAAAATAGCTCATCGACGGTTTCGGTTTTTGGCTTTAAAAATTCAGGACTGCGCTTCAGATGCTTTTCTCTGCACGGTGCCGAACAGAAATGGACAATTTTGCCTCCGATTACACTTACCGCCGGTGAGCGTAACGGATCCACTGGACGATTGCATCCAGGGCATTTTTGAACGCCGGAGTTGAGAGAATCGTTCATCCTCTAATCCTATCCATTTTCCTCAGTCCGAAAGCAAAGTTTCTGTAAAACCCAAACCTTTTCGGATAACTTCCAACTTTCCGTTTTCATCAAAGCCTATTACGGTTGACGGATCGAGACCGCCCATACCGGCATCTATAACCAGATCTAACATCTTAAACTTATCGGCTATTTCTTCCGGATCGTTTATTACCCACTCATCTCCTTCTCGATTGGCCGAAGTCGATATTATAGGATTGCCCAGCGCGCTGATCAAGGCCAGAGGAATCGGATGAGAGGGAACGCGAATACCTACGGTTCTGCGTTTGGGATTTTGACATAGTTTTGGAACCTCTCTGGTTGCCGGCAAGACAAAGGTATACGGTCCGGGAATTAATCTTTTCATAATTCTGTATGAAACATCAGAGACATAGGCGTAGCGACTTATGTTTTTTAAGTCTGTACATAAAAAGGAAAACTTTTTTTCTTTTTTTGCACCTTTAATTTGATAGAGCTTTTCCAATCCATCCTTATTCATAGGATCACATCCGAAGCCGATTACCGTTCCTGTCGGATATGCAATTACCCCTCCGTCGCGAAGGATTTCCACAGCTTGTTTGATTTTTCTAGGTTCAGGATTATCCGGGTGAATTTTGAGCATCATCATTCTTTTACCTCTTTATCACAGCACAATCTTTTTGGATTTGCTATGAAACTATTCATTTGCCCTCGATTGCCTTTGATAGGCAACGCATTTCTGTTATGAGACGACTTAGACGGAGAAAAAGTCTCCGCAAATCGCTCAATTTGAGGCGCAAACGCCGAGGAGCTTATAGTTGAAACCGTTAAAGGTCGCAATCTCTACTGTAGGATGCAGAGCAAATCAAGCCGACAGTGCGGCTTTGCTAAGGCTATTAGACCGAACGATAATAGAGCTTTGTAATGAAACAGAAGAGGCCGATGTTGTTATAATAAATACCTGTACCGTAACCGGCGAGGCGGATCGAGACAGCAGAAAAAGAGTGCGCCGAGCTCTAAAAATCTCACCCAATGCCAAAGTTTTTGTTATAGGGTGTGCTGTAAATATCAACCGTCATTTTGGTGAAGACACAGATAACAGAGCAGAATCACTATCTTTTGATACCGGTTCTCCCCAATCGTTGGCATGTAAAATTAACGCTATGGCCGGTTCAATGACACCCGAAAAAACGACACCCGAAAAAACCGACTTGGGAATTGATGCCGGCTACATGGGAAGAACCAGGGGGATGCTAAAGATTCAGACCGGTTGTTCGCACGGTTGCTCCTATTGCATTGTACCGAAAGCTAGAGGAAAAGAGCGCTCCATGAAACAGGAGGACGCTCTGGATGAAATCAACAGACTAAAAGATCTTGGTTACAATGAAGTGGTAATAACCGGAGTTCAGTTGGGAGCCTGGGGAAAAGAAATCGTAAAGAAAAACTGCCTGGCTGAGGTTTTATCATCGCTGGCTGACAGCTTTGCACCGGGAAGAATAAGAATAAGCTCATTGGAACCCTGGTCAGCGGACGATACATTGCTGAAGACTGTATTACAACACCCAAGAATCTGTCCTCATTTGCATTTGCCGCTTCAACACGGAGATGACAGAATTTTGGAGGCAATGAGAAGAGGCTACAAGGCAAAAGACTACCTGGCAATTGTAGAAAAGATCAAAAAAATCAATCCGAAAGCAGCCCTAGGCACAGATATCATACTGGGTTTTCCAGGCGAAGACGAAACCGCGTTTAACAATCTGCTAAAAATTCTAAAGCAAATAGAACCGTCTTATCTTCATGCGTTTTCTTTTTCACCGAGAAAAGGAACCATGGCTGCGACTATGGAGAACCGTCCAAGCAAAGAAACCGCACGTTTAAGAACCAGCCAAGTAAGAGAGTTGGGTAGTGAATTTTCCCAAATCTACATAATGTCTCATCTGGAACAAACAAGAGAAGTAATAATAGAAGAACTAAAAGGTGAAGAAACGCTAGGATTGACCGACACCTTTGTAAAAGTAAAAATGGGAAAAACAAACCTAAACAAAGGTGAATTGGTAAAAGTTAAATTTACTGCCGCCGACAAAGACAGTTTGAACGGATGCATAGAAGATAAGTAACAGATGATATGTTCTCCAAATAGTCATCACTAATGCAACAAAATTAATGCAACAAAATTGTTAAAACCCCGCTTGACATAAACCCACTTCAACAGCTATATCCGGGGCCTCAATCGATAAGGTTGAGATGTTCTTTGTAAAAAAAAAGGAGGAGTGGCCGAGCGGTTTAAGGCGGCGGTCTTGAAAACCGTTGTGTCGAAAGGCACCCGGGGTTCGAATCCCTGCTCCTCCGCAAAAGGCGGCTAAACCGCCATAGGTGAAACACCTAATAAGCGTTTGGGGAGGTGGCCGAGCCGGTCGAAGGCGCACGCCTGCTAAGCGTGTATACCTCAAAAGGGTATCAAGGGTTCGAATCCCTTCCTCTCCGCAGGCATTTATGCCAAAA
>CAYWLQ010000076.1:0-25176 GCA_964458775.1 uncultured Myxococcales bacterium
AAGTGCGGCTAATCCATCCGCCTCCCAAAACGCGGTTTTCATCGTACAGCACTGCGGCTTGACCGGGAGCTGCTGCTTTGCAGGGGGACTCAAAGACTATTCGCAATTGATTGTTTTCTATTGTTATTTCTGCCTTTGTCGGTGCGCTTCGGTAGCGAATTTGTACGTTACAATGCAGAGGAAACGTTGGGTTGTATCCTCCTGTCCAGGTTATATTATCTGCGATTAAACCTCGTGACAAAAGAGACTCTTCCCTTTCGCTTAGAATAACAGCGTTTTTTTGGGCATCTATTTTTGTCACATATGCCCTGTATCCCTGAGCTATTCTAAGTCCGCGACGTTGACCTATTGTATATTGATGAATTCCTCTGTGAGTTCCCAATATCTCGCCCTTTTCATTTTCAATGTAACCTTTGGGCATAACTTCGTTGAATCGCTCCCTTAGAGCTTCTGCAAAACTATTGCCTTCGCTTACAAAACACGCATCTTGGCTTTCGGGACGTTTTGCATTTGAAAAATTCCACTTTGCAGCAAGCTCTCGTACCTTAGGTTTAGATAACGTCCCCAAAGGAAATAAGGTTTTGTTAAGAATTTCTCGATCAAGAGCAAAGAGAAAATAGGTTTGGTCTTTGGGAGCGAACTCTGCTCTGCTAAGAATAGGAATTTCTCCGTGAATTAACCCTGCATAATGGCCGGTTGCAATAAAATCTGCTCCAAGAGACTTGGCTTTTTTTTGCATGATCGCAAATTTTATATGGGTATTGCAGTGAATGCACGGGTTCGGCGTTCGCCCCCTTTGATATTCCTGCCAGGAATATCGTAATACCTTGGATTCGAATTCTGAAGAACAATCTACGGTATAGTGGCGGATGTTAAGCTTTCTGCATACAGACATAGCGTTTTCTGCCGCTCCTTGTCCGCAACACCAACTAACATTTTGCGAATCGTTACAGGGTCTAAAGAGCAGCGTAATCCCTACAACCTGAAACCCCTGCTCCAGCAGCAAACCGGCCGCGACGCTGGAATCCACGCCTCCGCTCATAGCGACCAGAACAGTTTGTTTGTTAATGTTCATAGCTTTCAATTTCAAAGCCTGCATTTCGGATCATGATTAGATCTTCTTTCACGTTTCGACCTTTTGCGGTTAGATATCCACCTACCATTAGGCCGTCTGCACCGGAGATTAAAACCCATGATTGAAGATCGCCTAAATGATGCTCTCTTCCCCCGCACACTCGAATTTCTTTGTTGGGAAGCATCAGCCTTGCAACAGCAATGATTTTCAGACAATCAAGAGGCGTTAACGGGTACGGATTGTTCACTCGTGTACCCGGAACCGGATAAAAAAAGTTTAGAGGCACTGAGTCAACATCCAATTCGGCTATCGATGCCAGCAATTCCACGCGCTGAGCTAAGGTTTCTCCCAAACCGAAAAGACCTCCGGAACAAGTATATAGCCCAAGTTCGCGAGCTGTTTTTATTGTGTTCCATGCATCTCGCCACGGACGAGTCGTGCAAATGTTGGGATAAAAACTCTCTGCAGTCTCCAAATTACAGTGATACCTGGTCAGTCCCGCTTCTTTTAGTCGTAACATAGTTTTTCTGCTGATGTTGCCGAGTGAAGCACATGGATTAATTTGTTTTTCGGCTGCAATTTTTGCAACCGCCGAAGCAATAGTTTCGATTTCTTCTTCTTTTTCTATTGATAAACCTGAGGTAACAATACCTAATCGATTTGCTCCGTTGTTATGAGCGGTTTCTGCTGCCTCTAATATTTTTTCTTCATTGACAAGGTCGTAACAAGCTACGTTCTCAACATCATTGTGTACTGATTGAGCACAGAAACGGCAATCTTCCGTACACTTTCCGCTTTTGGCATTTAAAATGCCGCAAAGCTTGATTGTCGAAGTTCTGCAGATCATTCTAGTTTCGTGGGCTCGATGAAGGAGACGGTATACCTCAGGCCCCGTGCAACTTAAAAGCTCAAGGGCTGTTTTTGAATCAATAGGATTTATTGTATTTGTCATATTTTACCTCTGTCAGTAAGCGCGCAAAGCAAACGCTGCAAAGTTATTCATCATCGGCCGAACCTCAGTCGCGCAACAGTTGATTCCAGAGCTGCAGCTGCAAATTCGATTTCTTCAAAAGTATTTTGTCGACCTATGGAAATTCGTACCATGGTACGAGCGGTTTCTGACGGTACCTTCATGGCTGTCAATACTCGTGAAGGTTCTCCGCTTTTGGAATGACAGGCGGAGCCTGTGGATATTGATACGCCTCTGAGATCCATTGCAGTCATTAAGGTTTCTCCGGGAAGCCCATAAAAGCTTACGCATATAATTCCGGGAAGCCGTTCTGCATTGATCCCGTATATAACTGAACCTTCTATTTTTGATATATGGGATTCTAAAAGCTTCCGCATTTCGTTAACTCTTTTTCTGTCACCTTCTCGGCGATTGCTAACAAGTCTGCATGCATATCCGAAGGCCGCAATGCCCGGCACGTTTTCTGTTCCGGCTCTTTTTCTGTTTTCCTGCGGTCCGCCAAAAATAACAGGAGCAATTTTAGTTCCTCGGCGAACATAAAGAGCACCTACTCCTTTGGGACCGCCTATTTTATGGCCTGAAACGGATAGAAGATTTGCTTTATTCTCTTGTATATCCACTGAAACCGCACCCAAAGCCTGTACAGCATCTACATGAAATAAAAGCGGCTCAGTGGTGTAAGTTTTCTCGGCAATGACTTTTGATATCTTCTCAAGAGGTTGAATTACACCTGTTTCGTTGTTGGCAGCCATAACAGAAAGCATGGTAATATTACGGTCAAGTGCAAGACGCAAACTCTGAAGGTCAATTATACCCGCATTATCTGTTTCAACAATTGTAACATCTGAAATCCTGCGGTCTTTGAGGTTAAGTGCGGTTTGATATACCGCATCGTGCTCGATAGCGCTGATTGCAATATGATGCGACTGTGTATTGTTAAAAAAACAATGCCCGCTTAAAGCTAAATTGCAAGACTCGGTTCCGCCTGAAGTAAACACTATTTCTTCGGGTTCGGCGTTGATAAGAGAGGCAACATCTTCTCGAGCAGTATCTAAAAGATGTCGAGCTCTCTGACTGTGAATATGAGAGCCGGACGGATTACCGAAATTCTCTTTGAGTGTATCAAGCATAAACAGAAGAACCTCTGAATCCAATGGTGATGAAGCGGCGTTATCCAGGTAAACATCTTTTATTAAGCTGCTCATTGTAAAAACATCCTCATTAAAATAAAGATCGGAAATCATTCATTGGCATAGGATATATTGACTGCATAGAAGTTTTCTGTGAGCAAAAAAAATATTAAAGTTGACATTTAAAAACATACCAAGGCAATATTACTTATCGGAGCGGAAAAGTAAAGATTATGTTGCCCATTACTTCAAGAACTAGATACGGACTAGCTGCGCTTTTTGAGTTAACTGAGAACTATGGAAAAAACCTCTTACAGGTTAACGATATTGTTCACAGCAAAAAGATTCCAAAGACTTATTTGGAGCAGATTCTTAACCGACTTCAAAAGTCAGGTATTGTAAAAAGTGTCAGAGGAAATAAAGGAGGATATGAATTAGCTTCCCATCCCGACACTATAACGCTTATGTCTGTTATTGAATCGCTTGATAAGATTTTTGTAACAGATTCATCTGAGATTCATTCCTCGCTGGATGAGGTGTTAAAAAAAGCAGAAAATGCTGTCAGAAAAGAGTTTGAGGTTTCTTTATCTTTTCTTGTTGAAAGACAAAAGATTCTGCAACAGGGAATTGTCTTCTATATTTAGGGCTTGCAAAAAAGTTACGTCTTTTGCGATCAAGGAGGAAGGGATGTTGTTGTTAGAAATAACATATAAAATTTTAAAACCGATAGCGTTTTGTAAGTCATCATAACCGGGAGTAGCTAGACTTGGGTATTATTAATAACATTACAGAGCTTGTCGGAAAAACTCCTTTGGTCAAACTCAATAGAATCTTCAAGGACTTTGAGCCAATAACGATTACGGCAAAACTGGAGCAATTTAATCCCTGTAATTCGGTAAAAGATAGAGCTGCACTGGGAATGATTGTTGATGCTGAAAATTCAGGGCGTTTAAGATCCGGCGGCACGATTATCGAGGCAACCAGCGGGAATACCGGTATTGCAATGGGCTGTATCGCCGCGATACGCAATTACAGGTGCATTGTGGTCATGCCCGAGAATACAAACAGGGAACGACAATGGATGCTGTCGATGTTCGGCGTTGAAACGATTTTTACTCCGTCCCATTTGGGAATGCAGGGAGCTGTTGATGAGGCAGAAAAGTTGTCAACCGAAATCAAAGGAGCTGTCATGCTCAAACAGTTTGACAATGAAGCCAACGCAGCTGTGCATGAACAGACTACAGCAGAAGAGATTTGGGAGGATACTGAAGGAAAGGTCGATCTGTTTATAGCCGGAGTGGGTTCCGGAGGAACAGTTACAGGTGTTGCGAGAGGACTAAAAAAAAGAAAAAAGTCGATAAAAATTGTAGCTGTTGAGCCGGCTTCATCACCGGTGCTGAGCGGAGGCTGTTGCGGACAACATATGATTATGGGTTTGGGTGCAGGTTTTGTTCCTTCAATCTACGATGCAAATCTAATCGACGAAATAGTTCAGGTGGGAGACGAAGAGGCAGTTATCTGGGCTAAACGTCTTGTTAGGGAGGAAGGTATTTTTGCCGGCATATCCTCAGGCGCCGCTCTTTGCGGAGCTTCAAAATATTTGGAGAGAACAAAATCCGCTAATCGATTGGCTGTTGTCTTATGTCCTGACGGAGGCGAGAGATATTTAAGCGTGCCGTTGTTGTTCGGTAAAGTTTGAGCTTGTTGAATTTGTAAAGGAAGACAAATATTGCAGTGGAAATTACCAAAAAATCTGAATGAGGATATTGATCTACTGGAAACAAAAATTAGAGCGTACAAACAAAAGGCTTTATCTGTTGAGGAACTAAAGGCGTTTAGAGTTCCATTGGGAATATATGAACAGCGTGTTTCGGGACTCTACATGGTTAGAGTTCGCTGTCCGGGAGGAATTCTTAGTCCGTTTAGACTACGCGCAGTTGCCCAGATTGCCAAAGAATCCGGCTCCGGTCGTTTGCACGTTACTACAAGGCAAGAATTGCAGCTGCATGACATTCCTCTCGATAAGCTTATTGTCACTCTCAGAAAACTGCTTGAGGTTGACTTATGTACAAAAGGAGGCGGCGGAAATACTGTTCGCAACATTACCGCTTCCTGGGACAGCGGGATTTCTCAAGAGGAAGCTTTTGATGTTACTCCGCACGCTCTTGAGCTGACTTCTCGTTTGGCTGCTTTACCGAATTCATGGATGCTTCCAAGAAAGTTTAAAATTGCGTTTTCCAATAGCCCAAGTGACAATGCCGGTGCAGCTGTCAATGATCTCGGCTTTATTGCAGAAAAACGTGGAGACCTGCGAGGTTTTCGTGTTTTTGTTGCGGGAGGAATGGGACGTTCTCCTCAAACAGGATCCGTATTGCACGATTTTATTGAGGAAACGAAAACCTTTGAAATTGCAGAAGCGGTAAAGCGTCTTTTCTCAAAATACGGAAATCGCAGAAATAAGAATATTTCTCGTCTTAGGTTTCTTTGGAACCGTTTCGGCGAAGAAAAGTTTGTTGCGCTCTATAATCAAGAACGAGAAGCTCTGTCTTGCGAAAATCCTGACCTTTTTGATATTTCGGGATTTGTAACCAATCGGTTGAACGGCTCATTAGTAACGAGCGGCAGACCTATTGACCTCAACGCAAATAATTCCGAAAATGACAACAACTTTCAAATCTGGAAAAAACGATTCTGCGACAGACAACCGATGTCTGATTTGTATTATGCCGTAATTGCTCTGACCTTGGGAGACATTACTGCCGACACAGCTAAGCGTCTTGCAGATTTTCTTGAACCGTTCGGAAATGATGTCCTGCGGTTTACTCTAGAGCAAAATGTAGTTTTAAGAAATATTCCAAGCTTTGCCCTTCTTTCTCTTTATGATTTAGTTACAGAGCTTTTTCCTAATAGCTATCATGCAAAGGTCATTTCCCGAATGTCTGCATGTGCAGGTGCAAGTACATGCAGGCTTGGGTTGTGCCTTTCTCGCGGAGCTCTCGAAGCCTCGGCAAAGGAGCTGACAAATAGCAGTGTTTCGTTAGATCTTGTAGACGACGTGCAAATAAGTTTTTCGGGTTGCTCAAATTCCTGCGGTCGTCATTCTATTGCTGATATTGGCTTTTATGGAAAGGTCGCTAAAAAGGATAATAGGCTTTATCCCGTTTATGGTGTGACTGCGGGAGCCGTAATAAAAGAAGAATCAAGCACCCTAGCCGAAAAAATCGGCAACATCCCGGCTAGAAATGTTCCTTTGTTTCTTAAAGAAACGCTTGCACATTATGCAGACAACAAAGAAAATTTTTCTTCGTTTAGAAAATATCTTGAAGATATAGGATTCGACAAAATAAGAATTGTGCTCAATTCGCTTCATGATATTCCCTCTTATGACGAAGACCCAAAATACTATTACGATTGGGGTACAGATAAACCGTTCTCCGCAGAAGGCAGAGGCAAAGGCGAGTGTTCTTCGGGACTTTATGACTTAATCGATTTAGATTTACAAAAAGTTAGTGCTGCACGCATAGAATTGGACAAAGCGGACACAAAAGAAACAGGTAATATCTTAAGAAAGATTTTGTTCTACAGTGCTAAAGCTCTTTTGATAACACAAACAACATTTAGTCCAAAAGATGAAGAAATTCCTGTTTTGTTCATTGAGCATTTTATTGACAAGGGCTTGGTTCCTGCCGATACAAAAAGGCTTGTCAGGTATTTAGAAAATCCGAACGATAATTATATAACAGAACATGCAGAAGAAATTATCGGTTTCGCAGATACTATTATCGGTTTGTATGCTTCTCTAAATGAAACCATGCAATTTATACCTAACGAGAATACGTGTGTTGTTTCGAGTACTTCAATACCTATACTTGAAATGGACTTGCGAGGGGTTAAGTGCCCTATGAATTTTGTTAAAACTCAAAATGCTCTCTTTCAAATAAAAAAAGGGGATACTTTGCGTATCTTATTGGATGATGGAGAACCGAAGGAAAACGTTGTATCTTCAGTTCAAGCTGAAGGACACAAGATATTGGGGAAAATGGCACAAAAGGATTTTTGGGAAATAATTATAAGAAGAAGCTAAGATTAGTTTAAACCTTCGGTCGCCGCCTTAAAGAGCATTTCATCTGTCGGATATATTTTTTTATTTTCGGTTCTAAGCCACGGCCAATACGGTTTAACGTTGGTGCAAAGTCTTGATGAATTGTCTTGTGGACAGTAGATACGAACATGAAAATGGTCGTCGTGAGGAGCTGAATCTCCCGGTTCGCGAAGTATTTTCGAAGCGCGAGCTATTGTATTGAGGTCTTGGTCATTTTTTATAGCCCATTCCAAAAGAAGTGCTTTTAATCCGTTGCTTACAAAAATCCACTGAATCTCAATCTGCTCATCATTAAGCAGTATTTCAACAAGAGACCAATTTCGAGCGACATCAAAAAGCCTTATTAAATCTTTTTTGCAACCGATTCCAAAACGATCAAATCTGAAATTAGATGTTACTTCTGAAGGATTACCATATATATCTGTTGTAAAAAATGCCAGGTCTGCATCCCTTCCGGAGCGATGCGAACGATGCCCAGAGACAAAACCGCCTGTTGAAGTGCTCATGTCGCCTATCATTAGAATAGAGCCGGGATACCTTTCGGCGAGTCGTTCCGCAGTTCGAACCAAAGCGCTTGTAAACACAGGCAGTGCAAATGCCTTTGATTCATGCTTATACAAACGATAAGTGTTCCCAACTTTAGAAAGAGTCTGACCGTCGGACAAAAGTCCCACAGATGTTGTGCCGAAAGATCCAGGAAAGGGATAAATAACAGCAAACCATGGAAGACATCCGGTTACTAACGGGATAAAGAACATAGTAACGATAAATTGTTTCATAAAAGAACTAGAGAACTTTTTCTATGCGCAGCAAGGCTTCCTCAACCTTTTCACGGCTGTTGAAAGCACTTATGCGGATGTGACCATCTCCGCATTTTCCAAAACCGCTTCCCGGTGTGCAAACAACTTGTGCCTTGTTTAAAAGTCTATCAAAGAATTCCCAGCTTTCTTCTTTTGTATCTATCCAAATGTATGGAGAATTTTCACCTCCCGTACACGCATAGCCCCATTTAGAAAAAGCTTCTCTTATAATGGATGCATTACCCATATAGTAATCAATGATTTCTTTTACTTGAGCTTTCCCGTCATTTGAATAGACGGCAGCCGCTGCTTTTTGAACCGGATATGATACTCCGTTAAACTTAGTTGAATGACGTCTGTTCCATAAATCTCTAAGACTTTTCGGTTGACCTTTTGAATCATATACCATGCATTCTTTAGGGACTACTGTAAAAGCACACCTTGTTCCTGTAAATCCGGCTGTTTTAGAAAAACTTCTAAACTCCACTGCAACTTCCCTAGCTCCTTCTACTTCGTAGATACTCTTTGGAAGAGAGGGATCTCTTACAAATGCTTCGTAGGCAGCGTCAAAAAGAATAAGCGCCTTATTATTGCGAGCATAGTCTACAAACATCTTAAGCTGTTCCATGGTTGCAGTCGCTCCGGTTGGATTATTGGGAAAACAAAGATAAATCAAGTCTACAGAGTTTCTGGGTAATTCAGGAAAATATTTATTTTCAAGAGTGCAATTTAGATATTCAATATTTCTATAACGATTGTTAACAAAATCACCGGCACGTCCTGCCATAACATTGGTATCCACATATACAGGATATACAGGGTCTGTAATTCCAAGAACAATGTCGCCTGCAAACAACTCTTGAAAGTTGCCGGTGTCGCACTTTGCACCGTCGCTTACAAAAATTTCGTCTGCATCAATATCAGCACCTCTTGATCTAAAATCATTATCAGCTATCAGCTGTCTTAAAAAATCATACCCCTGTTCAGGGCCGTACCCTCTAAAGGTAGTTTCTTCGGCCATTTCGTCAACACCCTCGTGCATTGCCGCAATTATAGCCGGCGGCAAGGGTTTGGTAACATCACCTATACCCAACCGAATAATCGAGGTATTAGGGTGTGCTTTTTGAAATTCGTTTACCTTGCGAGCTATATTTACAAACAAATAGGTCGGCTGTAGCTTGTTGTAGTTTTCGTTGTATTTAATCATAAAGGATCCTCTTTTTGCTCAAATAATAAACAGCCTGCATATAAACATATGCTGTTTTAAACTCAACTATCGAAATAACATAGTGAACCTGACGATTCAACAGAGTCATATTCTCTATTTGAAAATCCGGCACAACATCAACCCTATGACAATGTTTTTTGATAGGGTTTTTTTAAAAATCAGAGGAATGGGTAGATTGTATAGAATCGTAAAACTTAAAAGTTATTTACGGTCTTGGGATTATTATTATTGTGATAACTAGGGGGAATTAAAGATGACTACTTGCTTTCTTTAGCATTGCCCTTTTCATCCAAGAAAGCGGCAACCCAAGAAAGAGGAGCGTTCCAATTGATGGTGATTTCGTTTGTTGACCAAGATTCAATGTGGTCAATGAAACACTTCATCGGAGAACATCCCTCAAGGCCGGCGGCTTTGGCAACCGGGTCTTGAATTCCTGAGTTCGGACCGCCGGATACAACTCCGGGAGGAGGTTCGGGGAATCTTGCATCAGCCTGATAAGCCCAGAAACGATGGTGAGGATTGCGAACCGGTCGTTTTCCATAACCGGTAACATAATTGGTATCCATAGCGTTTCGGCCCATAATATAATCCATACCGGTAGCAACGGCATTTAAATGTTCAGGCTTCTTGCCGAAATCATATGCCAAGCCGATTACTTGAAGTGCGTTAAGTACGTTGGAGTTAGCACCCCAAGGATACTGGCCGTCATCTTTAACGGATAATGGTAGTCTGTAACCTTCACCATTGATCACTGCGGCATAGTCGTCACCGGACTTAACGATGTTGGCGCGTATTTCTTCAATTTCGGTCTTGGGCAGTTTGTTAGGAACAACCGCTAAAGACATTGATCCAGGAGGTGCAATATCCTTCCAAGTAAAGGTTCCGTCGACTTTGTCGTATTCGAGATAAGCAGGAACTTTCTGGTAGTGTTTGGACTCAGTCACAACTTTCTTATACTCATCTTTGCCGGTAGTAATGAAAAGCTCTGCAGCAGCCCAGTAGAACTCATCGTCAACTTTATCGTCATCATAGGGTCCGCTTCCGTGCTCTGCATCAGAGGATGCCCATTCCTCGGGATATTTGTGCGCTGCATCCCATGCTTTTTCAGCTGCTTCCAAACATTTCTTTGAGAAAGCAGGGTCAAATTTTTCCCATATACGAGCTGCCATGGCGGCTGAAGCTGCCATATTGAGTGTTGCAGTGGTGGACACCGGATGCAGATATCTGGTCACATCATCCTCGTGCGGCCAAATGGCAAGTCCTGTCCATTTCTCAGATGCCATTTTGTGATGAACCATACCAGCCTTCGGCTTGCCTTCCGGTACCTGCATATTGAGGAAGAACTCTATTTCCCAGCGAACTTCGTCGAGAATGTCGGGAACTCCATTTCCGCCTTCCGGAATGCTGCCTTTTCCGTCACCGAAATCTTCTACAGAGGTGCCCAGATATTTTCCTCGCTCATATTGATTAAGCAGTGACCATACCGTTGCGCCGCCGTTTACCACATACTTGCCGTGGTCACCGGCATCATACCAACCCTTGCTGACATCAAGTTTGTAATTGCAACCTTCGTACGGTGTCCGGGTTCCGTAATACTGAGCTTTAGGTAAACAACCCACAGAAATATCACCAGGGTGTCCTGCCGGACGAGCCCACTTTTTATCTTTAGCATAGGGCATCGCAATTTCTATTCCCTGGCGTTGATGATAGAAGAAATGCAAAGCATCGTATTTCAGTTTGGAATAAAGATCTTTTCTAATATCAAACGGGTGGCTCTTGTCGTCGCCGACTTTTATTCTGTAACCTTCGCCTGGGCTTGAAAAACTAGAAAAATCTATAACATGAACATTATCACCTGATGCTTTGTCAGGACCGTATACAATGGTCTCGCCTTGAGCTAGAGTTTTGTTGTCGTTATTGATTAGCTCCCATTTCATCGGCGAAGTTGCATCAGTCTTAATTGTCGCCAGTTTGTTAAGTTGCGGGAAATATCCGACTTGGTTTACCAAAATATTAGGAATAGGTGCAGAGGAGGCATCTATCTCGCGTTTAAATTCCGGGTCAGCCAAAATTACGTTGTCGATACACACAGAATAGGGTTCTGTAACACCGTCAGCCATTGCACCGCCCACATGGAAAGCAAATTCGGCGGTGGGATCATCTTTAGCATTCATTACGAAGCTGGCTGAAAAAGTTTGCGGTTCGGTTTTCAACTTGATCATTTCAAACCAGTATTCGGCATAAGGAGGACCGGCCATACCGACTTTGGGACGAGCCATCATCGGCTGAGACGCCCAGATGTCAAATTGCAGATAGTATCGATGACCGCGCTGCATAACCATTTCGCGATGACGAAACTGCGCATCCCAAACGTTTACACCTTTATTGTCTACTTCTAGACAAAAAGCGCCGTCTACAATTTTACCGGAACCGATACCCGGAGAGGTAAAAGAGGTTGTCCAGGGAAGATAGGTCTTTCCCGGGAAGGTTGCATTGGCAATTAGGTTGTTTTCTGCCGTAAGAACTCCGGAATCTCCCGCGCCTTTGTCGATATTAGAACCCGGCAATAGGCAAGAGGTAGTTAGGAGGGCCGTCAACACCCATATACATCCAAAAATAAGCGCCTTTTTAAACATTGATCATTCCTTTCCTGGCAACATTGTTTCTTTTTTCCGCCATTTAAAGAGTCGTACTATATGAACTATGACTTATAAAAGTGTCAAGCTTGTCGAAAAGCATCAAAAACCTTTGAATCTGCTTGTCACCCTGCATAAGCCGATTATCTCTTACTGAAAAAATCATACCAAGAACAATCCGATTGCAACTATTCTACTGATAAAAACGCAAGCTAACATAACATGCCGAAATCATATTCTTTTGTCAAACAAACAATCCGTACAATCAAAAACCTTGCCGGCTGAACATCACAGATTTCGAAAAGTTGTTTTTTCAATGGAAAATCGAAGGTAACAAGATATGAGATCTTAAAACAAATCAGGTCTCACAATCAACAATTACCTTTTGTCCCTTGTCAGCATACGGAACAAGACTGCCTTCTATTTTTTTGCCGTTTACAGTTAGTTTTATTTGACCTTTGCATGTGTTTTTAACGCGTATTACGTATTCGGCTCCGCGACACAAACGAGTAACTGTAAATTCAGCAATTATTTTGTCAATACATGGAGAAACTCGAAGACCGTCCAGTTCCGGTCTTACTCCCAACATGTATTGAGAGATCGCTGTAAAATTCCAAGCTGCGGTGCCGGTAAGCCAAGAATTCTTTGCTTCACCGTGTCGAACTGCATCCTTTCCTGCTATCATTTGCGAATAGCAGTAGGGTTCCATTCGGTGAATATCGCTGATGTCCTCAATATAGGCCGGAGCTATCTTTGTATAGTACTCAAAAGCCCGATCTCCTCTTCCCAAAACAGTTTCTGCAATCATAACCCAAGGATTATTGTGACAGAAAATACCGGCATTTTCTTTATATCCCGGAGGATAAGAGGATATCTCTCCCAATTCCAAATGGTATGTCTGATAGGCCGGTTGCTGAAGAACAATTCCATATTCCGTATCGAGATGTGCTTTTACAGAATTTAATGACTTCTCAACCAATCCTTCTTTTAAACCGATACCTGCCATGCTGCAAAAGCCCTGCGGTTCAATAAAAATTTTTC
The DNA here is from genome assembly GCA_964458775.1 of uncultured Myxococcales bacterium. Classification (GTDB taxonomy): domain Bacteria; phylum Myxococcota_A; class Polyangia; order JAAYKL01; family JAAYKL01; genus CAYWLQ01. The sequence goes on from CAYWLQ010000076.1 coordinate 12,983, forward strand.
CTTCATTATTATCACTGCTTCCAACTTTGTTTCCGTAGAAATCATAGGCCCTAAGGTACCATTCGCCGTCCCATCCGTGACTTTTGACGGCTTCTTCCATTTTCGCTACCTCTACCAGAGCTCGTTCAGCCTCTTTCTCTTTTCCTATTTTCCTCGCCAAATCTGCGTAGTCTTTGCCGTATAGAACAAACATACCGGCAATGAAAATCGACTCAGCTTGTCCTCCCGCTACATTTTCAGTAGTTTGATAGGGCTCGTCAGGGGTTTTGGAAAAACAATTTAAATTGAGACAGTCGTTCCAGTCCGCCCTTCCGATAAGGGGAAGTTTGTGAGGTCCGAGATTGTTTACAACATGATCAAATGATCTCTTTAAATGACCGAACAATGTGTCTGCATTTTCAGGATTGTTGTCGAAAGGAACTATTTCATCGAGAATCGAAAAATCTCCGGTTTCTTTAATATATGCAGATACTCCGGCAATTAACCACAAAGGGTCATCATTAAATCCGCTTCCTATATCATTGTTACCGCGCTTGGTAAGCGGCTGGTATTGATGATAGGCGCTTCCGTCTTCAAATTGAGTAGAAGCAATGTCAATTATGCGCTCCCTTGCGCGTTCCGGAATTAGATGCACAAAACCCAGCAAATCTTGATTTGAATCCCTAAAACCCATTCCTCGCCCTATACCGGTTTCAAAATATGAGGCACTTCTGGACATGTTAAAAGTCACCATGCATTGATACGGGTTCCAAATGTTTACCATTCGGTTGAGCTTTTCGTCTGAAGAATTGACCGTATAGGTAGATAACAGGCCGGACCAGTAGTTTTTCAAGTCGGTCAAGGCATCAGCAACTTTTTTGCTATCAGCAAAGTCAGCTATCATTGCTTTGGCTCTCGACTTGTTAATTACGTTTAAGCTCTCCCACTTTTCATCTTCCGGGTTTTCAATATATCCCAGCACAAATATGATGCTCTTTGACTCGCCCGGTGCCAGAGATAAATCAAAACCGTGAGAGGCAATAGGTGCCCAACCGGAGGCCACGGAATTGCGAGATTTTCCTTCGATTACAACCTCCGGCTCACCTGGGTGATTATACAATCCCATAAAACGCTCTCGATCAGTATCAAAACCGGAAACCGGTTCTGAGGCACTGTAAAAAGCAAAATGATCTCGACGCTCACGATATTCAGTCTTGTGATAAATAGTTGAACCGTCGACTTCAACCTCACCCGTGGAAAGGTTTCTTTGTAAATTGTTGGCGTCGTCGTTGGCATTCCAAAGACAAAACTCAACATAAGAAAACAATGAAACCTTTTTGTGGGTATTTCCGTTATTTATAACAGTTACCTCGTGCACCTCAGCATTGTGGCTTACCGGTACAAAGCTAGACGTTGAAACCCTTACCTTGTTTCTCTCTCCGGTAATCGTTGTATATCCCAAACCATGACGGCACTCATAAAAATCGAGTTTTTTCTTTACCGGCATATATGTGTGTGTCCAGTAATCTTCGCCGTCTTTAATATAAAAATATCGTCCGCCAACATCGATAGGCGCATTATTGAAACGGTATCTAAGTATGCGTCTAAGACGAGCATCGCGGAAAAAGCAGTATCCTCCGCCCTGATTGGAAATCAGAGAAAAGAAATTTTTTGTTCCGAGATAATTAATCCAAGGATAGGGAGTTTTTGGAGTGGTTATTACATACTCTCGCTTCTCATCGTCAAAATAGCCGTACTTCATTCGATAAATACTCCTAATAGGAACTTAAAATTTAGTTCACACTGCTTTAAACCGATAAATAAACCAATTTCAATATGCACGAAATTCGTGCTCAAAAGCGACGTTAGTTTAATAGTAGAAATATACTTTGTCTATACCCAAGCATCCTACATCATCCATATGTATTCGCTTTTTTAAAAAAAAATCTATCTGAAAAGGGACAATACACTAAAACAATGATGCTATTTCATGATGGGAGCGATTTGAAAGTCATCCCAAGCAGGGGTTAGGTTGGAAGTTCGAGGATCTTGATTCCATAGATAAATCGCCGGATATGTTGTAATTGCACCGGTAGTTTCATCTTTGATAATAGTTGCCATATACAACTGAGAAGACCGTGTATCAGGAGGACTGTACTCTGTAGGAGGAATTGTGAACTGCTCCGGATATTTTCTGCCGGACGAAAAAATTAAAAAATAGAATGATCTCGCCGGAGGAAAAAGAGAAGAAGTTGTTGAAACTACAAAAGGTGACCATTTTGCCCAGCTATTAAAAAGTTGGGCGCTATTTTGTCCTGAACACACAGGAGGATCATTTGCCGCTAATTTAACGGGGGTTCCGCCCTCAGCAGGAACAATAAAGATTTCGCTATCCGGACGGTAATAAACCATTGTGTTGTTTTTTGGTGCGCGATTAAATGCTATAAGTTTGTCATCAGCAGAAAAAGCCGGATAATATTCAAAAACGGTTGTATCACAGGCACCTCCAAGACATCTTGGAGTACCGCCTTGTCGATTATTGAAGTCCACTAGATGAATGTCTATATCATTGTTTTTCTCTGATAGTCTGCCGTCTTGTGTATAAGTCGATGATGTATATGCGATCGTTCTTCCGTCATGGCTCCAAACCGGTGTAGAAATAGAACGCTCATTTGAAGTATTGAGAAATCCGAATGCTCCGGAATTATAAGCATTTAACATTTCCGAATTGAGAACAGTTGCATTCGGCGGATTTGTTCCGGTAAAAGTGAACGGCGTCATAAGGTCTATCCAAATAAGCCGATCTCCTGTAGAAGGATAAGGAATAGTCGATGTAAATCCGACACTTGTTCCAACAGAAGAAATCATTGTTTCAGGGATATTTCTGGGTGTGAATCCGGCAATCATGATTTTTTCGGATTCACTCCAATGAGCTTTTGAAAAAGCCTGCATTCCTAACCAAGGCTGATTTAGAATTACCTGTGCTCCCTGAGTCAAAAAAGTCGGCGATTGTCCCACCGGAACTTCCTGATTAATAGTATCCACAGATGATAAAACAATATTCCACGGCCAATGATCCGTAAAAGATACGGCTTTTCCGTCCGGTGTAGCAACATGACAACCGATACATTCAACATGCCCTGCCGGAATTTGTGTTTTATTTTTATTATCGCGGAGTGCAAGTCCGCTTTGCTGAATAACTTTTCGATCACCTACCTGCGGAATTGTTAGAGCATTTACTCTTTTTTCATCTCCAACGATCAAGCTTACAAGCAGACTTGTGTCAGCTCTAACCTCCGAAGAAGTAGAAGCCCAGTACATCATTTGACCTCCCGCACGAACCGGAGCTATCATGATTTGGCCTCTCAGACCGACAATATTACTGCCTGTTTGCATATTCACGCCGCGAACAGTTACCGTTATCGGAACGTCGATTACTCTTGTTCTAATTATATTCCAAAGGCTGTCGGGCATTGTCCAGTTTTTGGACAATGTGTAAATTACCATATCATGAATCTCTTTTTCAGCTGATAGTCGAATTTCAAAAAGATTCTCGTTTCCAATCGACTCAAAACGAAATCTCGGTCGAAGCCAATTAGCCGGAAATATGGTACCAGTAGGGCTGCTGCTTCCGTCAAAAACACCCAGTTGAGGCTCATGCACACAAAAACCTGACGGTTGGAAATTGTCGGGATTATTTCCAAAAATATCAGCAGAATTAGGAGGCACATTGGTATCCAAATAGGGGCCGGCCGGAAAATCTGAACACCTAGATGTGCATTTAGGAGGTTCCATAATACCGGAGCTATTGCTTGGCGGAATAATCTCGCCGTCAGCGTCCGCATCTGCATCTGCATCCACATCTGCGTCGCTATAGATAATGGGCAATGAATCCGATTCACAAGTAAAAGAAGCGGCTCCCGATACTATTAACAACGCAAGTCCCAGAAAGCCTGCCAGTGTTCCCGTTTTCCACATGCTGTAATCTCCTATTATACAATTGTTAAAAGCGTAAGAGCGGTCGACACCTCTTATTCGCACTAAACATTCTAATGTAAACTATACGAATCCCGCAAGCATTAGCCAAAAAACGAAAGCCTGACATGCAATGCAAACACCATGTGGCATATTCTAAAAGAATATCGTTTCAAAAAAGCTGTTACCTTTCGGTCCTAAAACCATATTACCTTTGTTATTGATGTAGAGAAGTTATACTTCCGGAAAACCTTTTTCGCTGGAATGAATTAGAACATGAGTTCCTTCCGGCAAACCTACATGTTTTGCTATTACCGAACATTTTACCATAAAAAGAAAAGCAATATTGCGGTCAACATTGTTGAGTGTTTCAAAGTTGCCTTGACCTTTAGAAATTATTAGGTCTGCCGTATAAAAATGCTTTCGAAAATCTTCACTGCAATCCTCAAGAACTGTTCCCGGTGCATCAGAACCGTTATCGATTATTGTTACCAATTCATGCATTCCTACATATTGAGCGTCATCAAACGTTACGTCATTAATTACCGGTTTGCCTCTAACTGCCAGGGTTACTCTATGAGGACCCAGTATTTCTATTAGCAAACGATCTGCTGCAATCTCGCCGGCATTGTCTGCAAGATAGAGAATATTTTGCGCGGCATTTACCCGTTTAACAAATTCAGTTGTATTACCATAAAACGGAGCGGAACAGGACTCACGTAATGCCCTTAGAACACTGTCTTTATTGAGTTCACTCTTTACTCCCATATCAATGACGTTAGCAGCAATAGATGTTCTCGCTGCTGCGATCAACGGGTATTCATCACCGTTAATCATATCTCTCAAATCCGGCAGGATAGACATGACAGCCTCGTTAAACTTTCTTTTTACAGCAAAGTACGGATCATTCTCTCCTGTTATATTTCGAAGCTTTCTATAAATATGTTGTGATACCGATGGAGGAGGCCTATTAAAGTCGAGTTCGGCAATATGGTAAAGCATTTCCCGAACAATTCGCTCGTGTACATTAACATCATCCGTTATGTTTCGAGAAGAATCTAAACACTGGCGCAAAAAACAAGGAATACAATCGAGATAGGTTTTCATTTTTCACTTATTTATCGAATTGTCTCGGTTAAATACATGTTTCACTTTTCAGCAGAACAAGCGAATTAGCGCTGACTGAAATAACCTTCTGTAGAATAGACCCAATCAGGTTTTCTGCTGTCGTTGTTGGCATCCCATTTTTCTTGTTCAATATAGAGTCTTGCTTGTGGGTTTTCCAAAAAAGCGTCAGGAAAGGTTTGTCCTTCTTTAAAACTAAGAGTGTAGCGCAAATTGTCATTAAGGTTGACGATTTCGAGCAATTCACATTGTGTGAGGTCCAAAAAGCCGTCATCGCCGCTGCCGGCATAATTGAGTCTATTGCTTTCGAGGCCAAGCTCCACAAGACTTTCGCAGGTTCCTAAAGATATTTTTTCAATTCTATTATTAACTAGGTGAAGATAACTCAACCATGGAGAAGTATCAGGCAAGAAAATTTCAGAAATATAGTTAGAAGATAGGTCAACAACTTCTAAATTCTCATTTGCGCTGAGGTCGACAGGGTAGTCAATAGAGCATGACATGCAATACAAGTCTCTTAAATAAGGCATATGACTAAACTCCAATTTTGTACTCCCTGGGGTAAAATTGGCATGACTAAGCCGAATTGATTGAAGCGAAGTAGAAGATGTTAAATCTATACTGCTAATGTTTGATTCGTGAGCATAAAGGGTTTCAAGAGCAGAGGGTGCCTCAGGCAATACCAGAGAAGTTAAAGATTGGGTATTCCATAATTCGAGAAATATCAAAGAGCTTGCATCTGCAAGGTCTAAAGCAACAATAGGTGTTTCAGATACTATTAAATTCCGTATTTTTCCAATACTGTCGGCAAGGTTCAAAACACTTATTGAAGTTCCCCAAATATTCAGATCACTAATATCGGTAATACCTGTAAGATCTAGAGTATTAAGAGCTGTACCATAAACGAGTATATTGGTAAGAGTTGATGTTTTTGGAAGGATTAGATTTTGAATTGGATTCAAACTGATATCGATTTCCTCGAGATATTCACTTTCGCTTAAATCCAGATCATTATCGATTCGGTTATCGGATAGGTTGAGATATCTTAACTGTTTTAAGCCTTGTAAGTTAATCTTTGTTAAACCCCGTCCGCTTGGTGATACTATCCCTAGATAATACAATTGAGTTGCATTGGTTAGATCAATATCCGTAACTTTCGTGTTTGATACATAAAGCTCTCGCAAAGAATCCGTGTACGGCATACCTATATACGCCAACTCTGAATTGTCTTCTGAATAGAAACTCTCAATGCGGCGGTTATTGGCAAAATCAATAGACGGAAAGCTGTTACCGCCAATCCATACCGTTTTGAGGTTTTTCATGCATCTAATGGTGGAATAGACATTATCAATTCCCCAATTATAATAGGACAATTCTTCTTTTCCAATATCATCACTGAGAAACTCTTCATTCGCATGAGCCCAAATAACTTTGCCGGAATCAGGGCAGCCTTCATCCTCTTTGTCTCGACAGGAGGGAACTAAAGCTGCAAAACCTTCTACTGTGTTTTGATTAACATCTTCAGCATCATACCAATACATTCCCGACTCTAAGCAGGCATCGCGCTCTGCGGTTGTACTGTTTGTATCTATGCTATCGTCAGTATTGCTTTCTGTATCCGTATCTCTATATGTGTCAGTGTTAAAATCATCATCAGTATGACGATCAGTATCTGTTCCGCCGGATTCGTTAGTTATCGGTGCTTCACCATAGTCGCTGACAATTGCTTGACACGCAAAAACTCCAAATACTAAAAATAATACAAACAACTGCTGTTTGCTGAAAAACTGCATTATTAAAACTCCTTCTTAAACATCACACCTGAATAGCTATGAGCAAAAGTCGGAACGAAAGAAACATTAGACACCTTCTCTTTTTTGTCGGTTCGAGAAATTATCAACATTATTACACCGCCGACAACAGCTGTTGCTCCGACTCCTATTACAATATCTGTAGCCAGAGCAAGATTTTGCATACGATCGTTATCCTTAACACGAGAAGGAGGACAACCGTTTTCTGAGCAATCCGACTCCAGCTTTTTGTCTAATGAGAGAGCAATGCCGCCCGTTGCTGCACAGGCAATTAGCGATGCTGCACCTATGGCTGTAACTGTCCAACCTGCGACTGTCAGTTTGGAAGCAGAATTCTTTTCCTCTATCGGAGACTTTGTTTCCTGAGGGATTGTTACTGTTGGGGTTTCTGCAACAGGTTTTGAAGAATCAATTGAAGAATCTGAAGATTCGATAGCGGTTTTCTTAGTCGACGGAACTGTTACTGTATACTCGGCTCCGCTATTAACCTTTACATTTTTACTATGAACAACGGCTCCGTTTTTTATTGCGCTAATTGAATGTTCAATACCTGCGTTGACCAAGATTGCACCGCTTAGAGGAGTTTCTCCATATTCAATATCATCAATAAAAATGGTTAACCCTGCTTCAGCTTCTATCAAGATAGAACCCGTTATTGTTTTAAAGCGGTTTATTTCCAATGTTACTTCGTCTCGTCTCGATGAAGATATTTCATCTCCTCCAAGCACTAAGTATTGCTGAAAGGCTTCCAGAGCAAGACCGTATCTTTTGGCTGCAGCTTCACTTTGGCCGATATTATATAGAAGTTTCCAATTAGGCTTAAGTTTATGAGCTTGTCGAAACGCCTTTGAGGCTTTATCAAATGATCCTTCTTGAAATAGTCTTATACCTTCTTCAAAAAGAAGTAGAGCCTCTTCTTTTTCTTGGGATGATGCAGGAATCATATTTACTGACGACAATAGAAGGCATAAAAAAATACATAACAGTCTAATCTGTAACATCAAGATCTCCTTCAAAAGCGTTCCTCGGCTGTATATAACAATTTGTTTCAGTACTAAAATCCATATAGTGCATTTTCGAAAAGCAAGTTTCTCTTCTCTCCTTTTCACAAAGGAAACCTTCAAATTTGCAAATTACTATTACAACATTCACAGATGGGTTTGTAAAAAATTTTCAACACAAACAGATTTTCTTATCTAACTCAAAAAACGGCAAAACATTTCAAAGAACAACGAGATCAATTTTTCTAAACAAAAAGATAACATATAAGTTCCTTCGATCATGTTCCGAAACGGAACATGAATGTTTTGATATATTTGTTGTTTCTACTCTATTAGTGGGTTTTTTATGTATCAACCGTACAAAAATGTGTAAAAACAGATTCCGTAATGTGTTCAGCCTTGACAACAAAAGCGGCTTTGCCATACTTGCCCGTCTTATGGAGCCTTTTATTTTATTGGTTTCCAAATGATTAATTTGATGTATACTCGCAAGACCGGCAGCAAAAATATGTTGGGTCCGGATACAAAAGGAAAAGTAGAAACATGGCGGTAAAAGTTCGATTGTCTCGCGCCGGCGGTAAGCACAGGCCGTTTTATAGAATTGTTGCAGCAGATGAAAGGGCTCCAAGAGACGGAGCTTTTCTTGAGCAGCTTGGAACTTACGATCCTAAGCAGGAACCTGCAAAAGTGGAATTGAAAAAAGATCGTATAGATTATTGGTTCGGAAAAGGCGCTACTCCTACAAAAACAGTGGGGGAGATAATTCGCCGTACTGCAAAAGCAGGTTGATATTAGATATTTTTGAAGAATACTATTTATGTAGTGATTTTTAGTTTCTTCAATGTTCTTTTTTTAGAGAGAACTATTTTATCGTGGAACATAAGGGGGTGGGACTTATGGCCCCGGGTTTCGGTTGGTTCAGTGGTAAAGTGACGTTCGTTGTGTCGTCGCTTGTAGTAAAAACAGGCAATTGTGGTATATAGATCATCAACCGCATGCCCTATCGTGTGGAATGTGAAGGTGGAATCATGCAGATGAAAGACCTGATCGAGTTCATGGCCAAAGCACTGGTTGACAATCCTGACTCTGTTGAAGTTCGTGAAATAGAAGGTGAGCAGTCTTCTGTTATCGAGCTGAGAGTTGCAAGGGAGGACCTGGGCAAGGTCATAGGGAAACAGGGACGTACAGCACGTGCGATGCGCACTATTTTAAGTGCAGCATCCACAAAATTGAGAAAACGTGCTGTGTTGGACATTATAGAATAGAGAATAGTTGATTTCGGAGGAAACCGACTCTCTTGATGCTTTAGTAGAAATCGGGGTTGTGGGCAGGGCTCACGGCATGTCCGGTGCTGTACATGTGTTTTTGTATAACGCCGACTCTGAAATTTTAAAAATCGCTGATAAGATTGTATTGCGTGACGGTTTCGGAAGTCGAACGATTGAAGTTGCTGAATGCCGACCGAGCGCCAAAAGCAAAATTGTGAGATTTAGCGGCATTAGTAACAGATCAGAAGCTGAGCTCCTCAAAGGTGCTGTCCTTTCTGTAAAGCGCTGTTTGCTGCCTCCTTTGAATGAAGACGAATTCTATGTTTCTGATCTAATCGGCATTGAAGCTTGGGACGGTAATTCATTAATAGGCACAATAACGTCAACTCGTGCCCAAGTTGACATTGAGATTATCACTGTTGCTGACGAAAAAAGAGAGATAGAAATCCCATTAACCGATGATTTTGTAGTTTCCGTCGACTTAAAGTCAAAAAGAATTAACCTTACAGATACCGGCCTATTACCCGAATCTCCGATCGGCAGAAAATCATCTAAGAAATAGAGATGTCTTTTAAATTCAGCATTGCAACTATTTTTAAAGATATATTTGCCGGTTTTGTGAAAACGGGTTTGATAGGGAAAGCAGTTGCAAACGGCATTCTGGAAATAGATGTTATTGATTTAAGGGATTTTGCTCACGATAAACATCGAAAACTTGATGATACACCTTACGGAGGAGGGGCCGGCATGGTAATGTTGCCGGGACCTATTTTTGAGATGCTGGATTCCGTTTCTTCCGACACACGCAAGATTCTTTTGAGTCCGGCAGGAAATCCTTTCTCTCAAGAAACAGCAAAACGTCTTGCAGTTACTTCTCCAATTTTGCTCTTTTGCGGGAGATACGAAGGATTAGATCATCGAGTACATGAAAGTTTTGATGAAGAAATTTCTATCGGTGATTTTGTATTGAACGGAGGAGAAACAGCGGCAATGGTTGTAATCGAAGCAGTGTCGCGTTTGGTGCCGGGAGTATTGGGCAATTTTGAATCAACAATAGAGGAATCTTTCTCATCCGGAATGTTGGAATATCCTCAATTTACAAAACCTGAAATAATTCGAGGTAAGTCAGTGCCCAAAGTGCTTTTATCAGGTGACCATGGTAAAGTAGCTAAATGGAGACGGGGGCAAGCCTTGTATAGAACCTTTTTGTTCAGACCGGATCTATTCTCTTCACTTGAGCTTTCAGAAGATGACATCCGTATGTTTGAAGAAGCAAAACATGAAGCCATTTTTACAAAGCAAGGAGAATAAGATGAAACCGGAAGTTTATATCGCACTGCTGCATTATCCGGTTCTTAATAGAGAGGGTAGTATTGTTACCACAGCGGTTACAAACCTTGATATTCATGACAATGCGAGAAGTGCCAAAACCTTTGGTGTATCAGAATATTTTTTGGTTACGCCTCTTGATGCACAAATAGAATTGATAAGCAGGATTTTAGGTCATTGGCAGCAAGGCTACGGTGCAATCAGAGTCCCAAATCGTCAAGAAGCCATAAGCCTGGCGCGGGTTGTTCGAACTTTTGATGATGCTGTTAACCGCGTAAAAGACAAAGCCGGAAAGAAACCTATTATTATTGCAACTTGTGCTAGAAGACGTGAAAACACAATTTCTTTTGCTGAGTTGAGAAAACGCATGGAAGAAGATCAAGGCCCATATCTACTGGTTTTTGGTACAGGATACGGATTGGCGGAAGAGTTATTTGATAAGGTTGATGCTGTATTGGAACCAATTGGAAGTCCGGAAGGATGGAATCACCTTTCAGTTAGAAGTGCAACAGCTATTGTACTGGATCGATTATTGGGCAGAACTTAGTAGAGGAACATTTATGCAGACAAAGATAGCGGTAATAGGAGGCGGTACCGGCAATTTCACTGTCTTATCCGGTCTCAAAATGTACAAATCCCTTGATTTGTGTGCAATTGTGTCGATGGTTGATGACGGGGGCTCCACAGGAATTCTCAGAAACGAATTCGGCATTCTGCCTCCTGGTGATGTTCGCCAATGTATGGTTGCCTTGTCCGAAGAATCCCAGCTTGTGCAAAAACTGTTTCAATATCGTTTCAAAGGCTCAATTGGAAATCATAATTTTGGAAACCTATTTCACCTTGCCCTTTCCGAAATTACCGGCAGCGAAGAAAGTGCTATCTTTGAGATGAGCCGTATTTTAAAGATAGCCGGCGAAGTAATTCCCGTTACCTTAAACAACATCAGACTTAGAGCAGAACTTGAAGACGGGACAATAGTATTGGGTGAGACAAACATTGACCTGCCAAAACATAATCCCCAATTGGGCATTTCCCGAGTGTTTTTGGATTCTAAAGCTTCAGCAAACCCAAGAGCTTTGTCTGCAATTGAAACTGCCGAGTGTATTATCATCTCCCCAGGAGATTTGTTTACCTCAATCCTTCCCAACTTTCTTGTTGAGGGTATTGGTGATGCTGTTTCAACTTCAGATGCTTTCAAAATATATGTTTGTAACATCATGAGCAAACATGGTGAAACCGATAATTTCGTCGCCGCTGATTATGTCAGAGCAATTCATAAATATCTCAACCGCAGTTGTATTGATGCTGTCATCGTAAACAGTAAAAGACCCTCAGAAGAACAATTAGCACAGTACGCAAAAGAAAATTCTCATCCTGTCTCATATGATGTTCAATCTCTTATTAGAGAAGGTGTAGGCATGGTTGTGGAATCTGACGTAGCAAGCTCTTCATCTCTAGTCAGGCATGACAGCAATAAGATAGCATGGGAGATTTTTAAACTGGTGCAAGAGCGTAGACATAGTTACAAAAGACCTTCTATGGTAACTGTTAAATAGTTTCCCTCTGACAACCAACTCAAATGTGGAAATAAAGGAATAGTAACATATTTCGAAACATCAGCGAGACGCGCCGTCCACCAGGTTCTTAGGCTTTCTCCTGACTTCGACTGTTTGAGATGCAAATATGAGTGATTACGGGAGTTTAAA
>CAYWLQ010000077.1:0-25142 GCA_964458775.1 uncultured Myxococcales bacterium
TATAACTAGGTTTCCTTAAACGAATGAGCTCGATTCTTAAGCGAATGCCATTGACTCCGAAACCCGCACTATAACTAGTTTTCCTTAAACGAATGAGCTCGATTCTTAAGCGAATGCCATTGTTCCCATACCAGCCCAGTGCATCGCACTGGGGTTTGGTGTATAAAAAAATAGTACAAGCCCTGTAAAGGGCGTTCCATATGGACCGCACTTACAGTGCTTATATTCTTTCCAAGGATCCGCACCCGGGTTGATTTTCTCCCAAGGATCCGCACCCGCAAGGATCCGCAAGGATCCGCACCCGCAAGGATCCGCAAGGATCCGCACCCGGGTTGATTTTCTGCGGGTTGATTTTCTGCACTGGCCCACCCTTTCGAAATGGCGCAATTTCGACGAATTAGTCGATTTTAAAGAGACGGCCGGCATTCTCGCTTTGTCCAGTGCAAGGCTGATATTTCGAAATGAATCAACCCGGGTGCGGGTTCTGCGCGGGTGCGGGTTCTGCGGGTTCTGCAAACAGTAACTATATCCTATTAATTTTCATCTTGACGCTTCTATTGGGAATCTCTTATTTGTCTCCTCATTATGAATGTTTTTTTTTCGTCTCTGTTAAACATCATTAGTTTTAAAAAACGTGAAACCTTCGCAACGTTTGTTTTGGGCGTTACTATACTGATTCTTTCTTCTGTCATTTATTACAGTGAGGCGCTTAATCCCAATCCTTCGGCCGGATTTATGGATTTTTTTGGATGGAAAATTAAGCTTTCTTATAAGCTTCATCATTTTGAAACCTTGCTCGGCATATCAGCCGCTGTTGGAGCTATCCTCTGCATTGCAGGTGTTTTTATTAAGGATAGCAAACGTTTTAAACAATGGCAGTTTGGACTTCTGCTCTTTTTGGTTCTGGTGTGCACCGTTACTTCTACACTCAAATACGGTTTTATAAGAGATTTATATTTTGATGTCGGTGATACATTTTGCTACTTTCTTGGGCCTAAGTACTTCAAGGAGCTGGGCTACGATGTTCATTACGAGTGCGCCGCTGCAGCTCAGGTGGAAAGCGGTTCGCGGCTTGCCGGTAGCGGTCGAGATCTCAGAAGCAACGATATGAGATTTATTAAAAGTCTGACTAAATCTGAAAAAAGAGAGGCTTGTCGTTCACGATTTAGCGAGGCAAGATGGGAGAGTTACAAGCAGGAAGTTAATTTTTTCAGAGATCGGCACGATGATAACGGTTGGCAAAGGCGTTTTCGGGACCATGGATATAACGGAACACCGATTTATCAGGCTTTTGCCGGATTGATAGCAAACTCAGTTGAGCTTAACCACCGCAATATGGTTCTTTTGTCGCTGCTCAATCTTTGGATGGTTTTCGCCATGTTTGCTATGGTGATCAATGCCTTCGGTTGGCGCTTAGGTTTATTGTTTTCGCTATTCTTCTTCTCAAATTTCTTAGAACGATGGCTTCTTGGAGGTGCGTATCTGAGATATGAATGGATAACTGCCGTTGTTATCGGACTATCATTTATGAAACTCGGCAAGTACCACATCGCCGGAGGCTTTCTCGCATTCGCTGCCGGTGTCAAAATTTTTCCGATGCTACTATTTCTGGGAATCAGTGCTACAGTAGTATGGGATTTGATTTCTAGGAGAGTTATTTTACCTGAGTATAAGTCTTTCTTCAAGGGCGCCTTTATTACCGGTGCTATCTTGTTAATAATAAGTGTCCTTCACGGACAAGGTTTTGAAAACTGGTCGCAATTCCTTCATCAAATGAACCTTAATTCGGGTCGTTACACAGATGTTCGAGTGGGATTTGTTTACAATTTTTTATGGCCCAAAAAAGTTTGGTCAACAGACATGTCGGTTTCTTGGGCGTTTTGCTTAGATAACATGAATAAACCGTTCTTTTTGTTTTTAACCTTAAACCACATTCGCTTGATTCTGATGGGCGCTTTTTTGTTTTTCACCTTTAAAAAGCTACGAGCTATGGACGATATTACCCGAACCGTCTTCGTGGGTTTTCTTACATTTTTTCTATTCTTTGGAACTGTACGCTACTATTACAGCGGTTTTTTGGGCTTGCCTTTGATGTGGCATGCATCCATGGATAATCGCTCAGGCAAGCTTTTTTTCGCCTACCTTTTAGTTGTTTCGAGTCTGGGATATCTTGCCCGTGAAATAACAGACCTTGCTTTTTTATACAATACGTTCTACCCGACAGTCCTTACAGTATACTTCGTCGCCTACCTTGTGTTTCTCAGGTTCAAGAACGATCACAATTCGGTAAACCTTACAAAATAAATTCAAACATTAACAGCTACCCGGCAGGTACAAAGGGCAGGATGGTTTTTAGATCTTCATCATCAAAGCGCAGCATTAGACCGAAGAAGAAATCTCTTTTGTCGTTTAGGATGTCGGATACTCCTCCTATAATGTAGAACTGTCTCAAGAATTCAACGGCCAGCATAGAGCGCAGTCTGGGGAAGACATCGTCGTTAAATCTATATACGTCGGTGCTTATTTCTATTCGGTTTCGCCAGAAATGAAGATCCAGTCCCAAGCCTCCGGAGTTGTCTTTAACGCCGAATCTAAAGGTTGCAAAATGAATTCTTCTTGCAAACATTAACGAAAACAAAAGCGTATCTTTGGTAACATGTCTTACCTCTCGATACTGCGCCGGCTCATTGGGGTTGGTGGTTTCTACCACTGTTTGAGTGTGAACCGTTTCTCCTCTCGGGTCGTATGCTGCTTCAATGAGATAGTACTTGTCTTCTCTGGGTTGCAGCCTTAGTTGCAGTCCGCTTCTAAACCCTTGTGACAACACATTGTATTCTGCCGACATACCTACTACGGTTCTAAGTTTGGTAATGCCCGAAACCAAGCCTCCGACTTCTTCTACTGTGTTTTGTACGTCATCGATTAGCTTGTCGTCTTTAAGAAGTCTGCCCACCGTGCCTTCACCCTGGTTTAGACCCTCAACCACTGTATTTGCACCGTCAATTGTTCTATTTAGTTTCTCAAGGGTTTTGTCCAAATTGGCATCTAAATTGGCAACAGTTTTTCTGATATCTTTTATTGTTCCTTCAGCTTCCGAAACCGCACTCTCGGCATTGCCCGTATTTTTCTCTACAAAAACCCTTATTTCTCTTGTAACCTCTTTTAGGTCATTGATGATTTGACGAACCCCCGGTCGAGCATCTGCTGCTATTCCGTCTACATTTGACAGTGTTCTGGCAACGGTATCCTGGTTTGATTTGATTAGCTCATTAATCGATTTTGAGACATCCCTTAGATTTGCCAACACCTCCGCCATTTGCCGGCTTCCTTCTTCCGAGCCGAAAACAGATTTTAGACTTTGGGTCACCGCCTGTACATCTTGGGTTATCTTGTCGACATTTCCCATCAGGCCGGATTCTCCGGTTTTCTTTATTTGGTCACCGTCAACTAGTTTCTTTTGGGTAACATCTCCGGGACGAAGAACAACCAGCTGATCGCCTAATAGAGAGTCCGTAGCTTTTAGAGCTTCGGCATTCTCATATATTGATACTTCGCCGTTGATTAAAAAAATTACCTTTGCACCTACAATGACTCGCTTTTTGGTTTTCCCGAGGGCTTCGTCCATTACTTCTTCTTCGATAGTATCAAGAGAAATGCTTTCGATATGTCCGACCTTAAGACCTGCAATCCTAACGTGCGATTTTTCGTGAAGTCCGCTCGCATCGGGAAAAACGGCCCATAACCGATAGTAACCTGACTTGCCGAAAGAATCCGAAACAAACTGAATTGCTAGATATAATCCGGCTAAAACGGCAATTGTTAGCACACCTACTGCGATAGCGTTTCGAGTTGTCTTCATATTGAATTAATTCACTTCCGCATTAACTTGCATTCATCATACGATACATATCGTAAAAGAATTTCATGTCAAAGCGCAAGTTAGTGCATCTAAAGCAACATCAGTTGTTTAAATGTCGCTTATCTCGACACGCTCCGCAATATTTGTAAGGTGGTCTGCTATTCTTTCGAGATTGGCTATTAAATCAAAAAAAACAACTCCGGACAAAACACCTCCGGTTTTGTCGACATCTAATTTACCGATATTTGCATGGGACAGCATTTCAAAAGCTGCATCTATTTTTTTCTCAGATTTCATAGCTTCTTCAATAATTTCGGGCTTCTTAATATCAAGTGCTTTAAGAACAATATTACAATGATCTTCAACAAGTTTGAAAAACTTTTGTATTTCGTCAACAACCTCTTGGGAAAAGACGATTTTATTATTTATTTTTAGCTCTGTAAGCTCCAACAAGTTCTCAGCATGGTCTCCTATTCGCTCAGCATCGTTAATGCAATGAATAAGGCGCGGAATGGCGTAACTGTCTTCTTCAGATAGATCCAATCTGGTCAACTGTACCAAAAACGCTGTCGTTTGATGCTGAAGTTTATCAATTATTTCTTCACGTCTTCGAATTTCTGTGGAGTCTTTTAGGTTGTTCTCCATAAAAGCGGCAAATCCGGCGATAATATTCTTTTTTGCAATTTTAGTCATATATGCCAGCTCTGAGACACATTGTTCAATCGCCGTGGGGGGATTTTCCAATAACAGCGGATCGAGATATCTTCTATCTACATCCGCATCATCAAACGATCCTTTGCCGAAGGACAATTTTTTGGCAGAACCGATAAGCACCGGCCACATTGCTGAGGAAAAAATAATTGTATTAATTATATTAAATGCCGAGTGAGCAACCGCTATTTGCATCATAATTGTGCTGTTTGCTCCGGATATTGAAACAGCGGAATCCGGAATCAAAAAACGAATACCTGCTTGATAAATACCGAGCAACAGCAATGGAGTAAAAATAGCGGTTCCAAAAATCTTAAACAGGCTGTTGGCCATTGCAACGCCTCTGGCCGCCTTGGTGCCTCCAATAGCAGCTAGCTGGGCTGTAATGGTAGTGCCGATATTGTCTCCCAGCATAATCGGCAAGGCAGCATCCAAGCTGATTATGCCATGGGAAGCCATAACTTGTAAAATTGCGATAGTGGCACTGCTGCTTTGAATTATTACTGTTACAACCGTTCCTGCTAGAATACCCAGAAAGGGATTTTCTGCGCAAGTTGCAAAGAAGTCAGTGATCATCTTGCTGTTTTTTATGGGGCCCACTCCGTCGGCCATGGTTCCGAGACCTAAAAACAAAAATCCGAATCCAAGCAATACTTGGCCGATCATTTTGGGTTTTCTTCGCTTGGCAACAAAATTGATAATAAAGCCGAGACCTATAATCGGCAAAGAAAACGAAACGATTTTAAACTCACCGATTCCCAAAGCCGAAACTATCCAAGCGGTAATAGTAGTCCCTATATCAGCCCCAAGAACCACCGCAACACCCTGCTGAAAAGCCAGGAGCCCGGCATTGATGAAGCCGACCACCATCACACTGGTGGCGCTGCTGCTTTGTATGCTGCATGTGATTACCAAACCTACCAAAATTGCAGCCGGTCGGTTTTTGGTCAAAGTTCGAAGGACTCGTTTAAAAGATTCACTGCTGATCTTTTTTAAACCGTCTGACATGAGATTCATACCGTATAGAAAAACTGCCAAACCGCCGAAAGACTTAAATACGATTATATGATATTCCATTTACAGCTTTTTTTGTTTTGCCGTTTTTTATGTTTATTTGAACCAAATGCATGAAATATTTCTTTGGTCAGAACCGATTATGATTCTCATTCTTTCGTGTTTCCACGACGTTGTTTAAATTCTTCTATCAGAAAAGTACCGTTCAAACCATAGTATGGCTTCCTTTTTTACAAATAACAACGATTTTTTTTGTCTTCAGCAAACAATGACCGGCTTGACCGGATTAAGTCATTAGGTTATCGAAAAAGCAGGTTATAACATGAAACCGATAATTTCTCGGTTTCCGCATACATCATGTGAGGTATCATTGATGGAAGAACAAATAAAAGAAGTAATAGAGACCAAAATTCGTCCGGCCCTACAAATGGACGGAGGAGACATAGAGTTTGTCGCGCTAAAAGGCAATATAGTTCAAGTTCACCTAAGAGGTGCTTGCTGCGGATGTCCTTCAGCTGCAATGACACTTCAGCATGGGGTATTTCGCTTGTTAAAAGAAGCTATTCCCTCAATCGAAGGGGTTGACCCTGTATAGTTTCGTTCATAGTAATGTCCGATACTTCTACAATTTTTGCTAATAATGAAAAAAAAATACAGATGTTCAAATACTGGACATCTGAAATAATGTGTATTCAAATTGAAACACGCAACTGCCGGTTGGCTTTAGCTGATTGCGGTTTTGTAGGTGAAGACTATTTTGATACATATGACTACGATACACCGCCTGTGTTTAATCTGAAGCAAAAGTTGTCGGCACTTAAAAGCCGAGAAGAACAAATCCTGTTAAAGATTTCCGAGGCAGGAGCGAAAATAATAGATTTTAGAACACTTGAAATAATCTTACCGGGAGGTCCGGTAGAAGATTCTTATTTGAGTTGGATACCTGGAGAGATTGTTATCGGATACTATAGACACAGCGATTGCCCGAAAGATAAAAGACACACTATTCCAGGTATTGATCCAAAATCGGTAAATCCTGTACACCACTAAAAAATAAAAAAGCAGATAATCATGTCATCAAACCGACAAAATTCCGAAAAACTAGCCAAAGCCTTTGAAGATCTTTTGCGAGCAGCCGGTCAATCTCCCGGCAGCAGAGAAGATTTATTGGAAACCCCAATTAGAGCATCGGCTTTGTGGTTAGAAGAAATTGTAGACGGTTACGAGTGGAATCCCGCCGAAATATTAGCCGGCGGAAACAAAATTGAGGAAAGTCGCGATATGATCATCGTTCGCGATTTGTTTTTTCATTCTACTTGTCCGCACCATCTTTTGCCGTATCACGGAATCGCCCACATTGCTTATGTTCCCTCAACCAGAACTGTCGGACTTTCAAAGATTTCCAGGTTGTTGGATTGCTTTGCCCACAGACTTATTTTGCAGGAAGATCTGGGAAGACAAATCACACAAGCTCTTGTCGACCATCTTGGAGCATTGGGAGCAGCCTGCATGCTGGATGCAGAACAGCTTTGCATGATAATACGCGAAGTTCGAAAACCCGGCTGCCGTGCAGTAACAGTCAGTTACGCCGGGCAAATGGTATCCGACCACAACCTGCGTCGAGAGTTTCTTTCGGCTATTCAACACGAAGAGCTTCAACAAAAATCATAGAAATATTGTCAGCAGTTAATTAGGGTTACTTGTCCCGGCTGATATCCTGCAACCGTAACTGTTATGCTTAGAGTTCCCGAGTTTGTTGTAAGAGCAGCATTTATTTCAGCGTCTAAGGCTTCTCCGGGCAAATAGGTTTTCTTTAGTGATACCCTTATACCGGAAGAAGGTCTAAAAAGCTGTGCCAAAATATTAGCCACTTCATGAATATTGTCAGCAAGAACCTCAGAGAGTTGTTTTTTTGCAACTTCTTCAGCCGCTGCCCTTGGAGGCATTCCTGTAAGTGCCGCACCCAAACAGGCTCCGGCTGTTAAATCAAAAACACAAAGAGCAACCGGTATTCCCTGTCCGTCGTAATAAGCAGCAACAATTCTGGGATTTCCCGGAACCGGAGTTTTTGCTGCAACTGCTGTTACGTTTTTAAACAGCATTGCTGCCATAAGGTCCGAAAACTGTTTTGGAGTAGGCAAGGTAACTGCATTTCTCATTTTTTTTCTCCGTTCTGATGCTTCTTCAGTACAAACAAGGTTGCTTCAACTGCTCCCCATCGTACCAAAGCAGCACCCATTTCCATATTAGACGGTACCTCAATTCGACCCCACAAAACAATCGGAAGTCCCAGTACCATTGTCGATTCAGTTGAGTCTACCCTGGTTTTTAGGCTGCCGGCAAGAATGTTTACAATCTCTCCAAATGCATCAGATAAATCCGATTCGCTCAACGGTCCTTCATCGTCTTCCATGCCGAGCATTGAGCGAACCATAATATTGCAATGCTCCTGAGAAGCAGCAACACCCAATTGAATTGAATTTTGATCACCTAGCATAGCCACACAAGAGGTCATCGACTCAATGGGAGGGCTATTTGCAGGTTCAACCTCCATAGGATCTTCAAAAGCCAAAGCATCAGTACCAAGTTCTTCTGCAGCTCCCAAAAGATTTTGTATCCAATAGTCTGTGGGCTTGGTAATCATGATTATCCTCCCAACAGCGGTTGCAGAGTCGAGGAAAATTTTTCCGGTGTTATAGGCTTTGAAATAAAGAAAAGCGACCCGGCATCGCGAGCCCTCTGCTTCATATCGTCTGTGCCCTCAGAAGTTACAAAGCCGAATTTGAGTTGAATTCCTTTGGCATTTAGTGCCTCCAACAGCTCGATACCCGACATCTCAGGCATGTTCCAATCGCAAAGCACAATATCAGGAGCAGCTTGAGTAATCATATTTAGAGCCTCAGCTCCGTCACCGGCTTCTTCGAGTGTATGATTGTCAAGCCCGGCTTGACGCAAAGCTCTTTTGACGATCATTCTCGACGCCTTGCTGTCATCCACGATTAGAATTTTCATATTCTTCCCTCCTAGTTATCAAACAGCTGTATCAGTCTGTTCGGCATTTCTGAAAGCGAAGCCACCTCAGATGCAGCACCTAACTCTATTGCAGCTTTAGGCATTCCGAAAACCACACTGCTTGCTTCGTCTTGAGCTACTGTTTGCGCTCCTGCTTCTTTCATTTTTAATAGGCCCTCGGCACCGTCACGCCCCATCCCCGTTAAAATAACACCGATGGCGTTTTGTCCTGCTGTCATCGCAACCGATTTAAATAACACATCCACTGACGGTCGGTGACGATTTACGAGGGGCCCGTCTTTGACTGATATCAAATAGCGGGTTCCCGAACGCTTTAGCATTAAATGCTTATTTCCCGGAGATATTCTTACCTTACCCGGTACCACAGATTCTCCGTCTACTGCCTCTGCGACATCTAATCCTGTTTCCCTGGCAAGTCTGGCTGCAAATGAAGGCACAAACATTTGAGGAATATGTTGTGAAATGAGAGTACCCGGCAAATTTGTTGGAAGCATTTTTAGAAGCACTTCGAGAGCCACAGTTCCCCCGGTAGAAGAACCTATGGCCAAAACTCGATTTGTTGTTCTAGTTAGCGGTGCAACCTTGCGTATAAGAGCCGAAGACCTTGTTTCAAGCATGCGTTTAACATCTACACGGGCAGCGACCTTTATAACCTCAGCGAGTTCATCGGAAACACCCTCTGAAGAAAAGGATGCAACCTGCTTGCTGAGAACTGCAACAGCGCCGGCCGCCAGCGCTTCCATAGACAAATCTCCCCCTTTGGGAGTTAGAGAAGATACTATTACGACCGGAATAGGATAATGATACATCAACTTTTTTAGAAAGGTAATGCCGTCCATACGCGGCATTTCTACATCCAAACTGACTACATCCGGTTTCAATTTTACAATCATATCTCGGGCTACAAACGGATCGGGGGCTGAGCCGATTACCTCAATACCCGGATCCTTTGACAGTTTTCGGCACAACGTTTGTCTTACGACAGCAGAATCATCTACAACAAGAACCCTTACCGGCATAAAATCAACCTCCGGGACTGAGCCATACCTCGATGGGGTCTCCGTCTTCTGTAACCAAACTGGCTTTTATCGAAAAAGCTGCCTTTGCAGCGACCAGCTCTCCGACAGTTAAAAGACCTGTTTTGGGAGTTCCAATTTCCCAAGGTTCCGACGTTTGCGGCCAGGCATCTGAGAGCATTCCGGTAAGCATGTTGAGCATTTCACCTAACGCATCGTGAGATTTTTCAGATGCCTCCGGGGCATCAGGGTCCAAACCGAGCAAATCGGCGGCCAACGCTGTACCTCTTTTCGGCGTTACAATGAGCATAAGTTTTCCGTTACCGCCGCCGGTGAATCTTAAAGTCGATGCCGACATGGGTCCGCTAAATTCGGCCGGCTGTTCGGCTTGCTCTGCAAAAAGAAATGCCGCTTGCTCCAATAAAGCCCTGGTAGTCTCAAGCAAAATGTTTTGCATTTCACTTTCGCTCATTGGATGCCTCCAAAAAATCTCCCAGTAAATCTATTACCACCTCCCTTAAACCTTCAGGAGTAAAGGGTTTGGTTAGATATGCGTTAACACCTCTCGCTTTCAGCGCTTCTATTTGTTTTGGGTCTCTATTTGATGACACCACTACAACGGGAGTATCAGCCGACGAGGTAACAGCTGACAGTTTTTCCACAAATTCGAAACCGTCCATTACCGGCATGTTAAGGTCCGTAAAAACAATATCTATCCAGTTGTTTTTCATTACATTGAGCGCTTCCAGTCCGTTGGATGCTTCATGGATCATATTAATGGGAAGGCGTGCCATGGAAATAGATTTTTTCATAATGCTTCGTATGACAGACGAATCATCAACGATCAAGATAGTGTATGCCATCAAATACCTCCGGAACCTTTCTGCATTTGTGCCAGGATTTCTATTTCATCGGTACTCTCACCTGCAATGGCTTCGAGGTCTCGAGATTTAAGATTGAGACGCTTTTGTACTTCAGTATCTATGCGCCTGGCCATTCCTCCTGTATCAGCGCCGTAACCGAACAGATGAGCCATAGCGTCTGCTGCATGCACCAGATCCACGATACGAGCACAAGGCAAATGCTGAACTTCTGCCGGTTTGTGATGATATTTTGCAACGTCTGCAAATATTGGCGGAAGACCCCACGCTTCGGCCAAAGCACCTCCGACTTCCGCGTGGTCTACACCTATTACACTTTCCTCCGCCTCCGCAAAGGTGGTGTGACCGTCTTCCATTTTTTCTGATATTTTGGAAAACTCCTCTTCTACTAAGGTTCCAAAGGCGAGTTTTCCTATGTCGTGCAAAAGTCCTGCCGTAAAAGCACCGTCGTTTTTTTGTCCTTTTTCTAAACGGTTTCCGATTCGCTCCGCAAATACAGCAACCGCTGCACTATGAATCCAAAATGATTCAGCAGGCAAATCATATCCCGGCAAATCACGTTCTAAAACCCTGCAAAACATTGCACTCCCGGCCAATTCCATAACCCTGGAAAGTCCAATCATCGTTACGGCTTGGCGAACGGATTCGACATTTCTTCTGAGACCGAAAAATGGAGAATTTGCGAGTCTTAAAATATTGGCGGTAAGAGCCGGGTCAGGACGAATTGCCGCTTCAATACTGCGAATGTCAACTTCCGGGTCGGATAACAGCGATACAATTCGAGCTGCTGATACCGGTAGAGTAGGAAGTCCTTTGCTCTGTTCCAATACATTCTTTGCTGTTGTCATAGCTCGTACTCCTCTCCCGAAGCTCGAACCGTAACGCGTCCTGTGTCAACGGCTAGGCGCACTGTTCTCGATTTTTGCCCTCCGACATCTTCTGCATTTATGAGTATACTATTTTTCCAAAACATCTTTCTAACCACTGTATAGTTTCTTTGTCCTATGTTGAAGACACCCTTGTCATCATAGAGAGCGCCTCCTCCCGCAATCTTTACTACAAGGTCTTGCTTGCGACACCCCATTGAATACATGCTTTCAAACAACAGAGGGACTCCTGTATCAGCAAACATAGCCGGTTTTGCCTGCGCCTTTTCAGGAGAAGCAGAAGATAGCGGCAACATAAAATGAATCATTCCTCCGGCTTTTTTGACAGGGTCGTGAACAATTACCGCGATGCATGAACCCAATGCGTAGGTAACCAAAACCGTGTCGCGGTCGTTACTTACTTTGATTTCCGATATGTCAACTGTTACCAGAGTGCTCATCCCGCTGCCTCCGCTATTTTTGACTTACGGCTGCTTCCCAAATTTTTGCGATTTAATTGCAAGTCATTTTTGATATAGATTGCATTTCCTAAAGGTGAATACGGAACGTCACAGCCTGCCAGAGATTCAGAATGTCCGATAAAAAGCAAACTGTCGTGTGCAAGTAATCTGCTAATTTCGAGCAAAAGTGTTTTTCTAGTCTCTTGGTCAAAATAGATCATTACATTTCGACAAAACACTGCATCAAAGGGACCTTTCATGGGAAAAGGAGGACGAGAAAGGTTTAGCTGCCCAAAAGTAATCATATTTCTAATTTCTTCTGAGACTTCGTAGACTGTTTCTCCTTTGTCGTTTAGTACCCTATTGAAATATTGTTTTCTAAGGCTCGGTTCAATATTGCTTATCTTTGTGTCTGAGTATTGACCTAACCGCGCAATGCTCAGCACCTTTGTAGAAATGTCAGTTGCGAGTATTCTAACTTTGACTGAAGCCTTATTAATTGTATCAGCAGCAATCATCGCAATGGTATAAGGCTCCTCACCGGTTGAACAAGCTGCCGACCATATCGTTATTTCGCGAGATCCCTTTTTTATTCTTTCTGATATCAACTCTCTTAGAGCGTGAAAATGGTACGGTTCGCGAAAAAACGAGGTAACGTTGGTTGATATGGCATCAAGAAATTGTGTTAATTCATTACCGGTTTCATCACTTTTTAAATACTCCATATAGTCGGCGGGTTTTTCCATACCGAGCTGTCGCATACGTTTTCTGACGCGTGCTTCAACCAATGCCTCTTTACCGTCGCCAAGAGATATTCCGGTACCTGTTTTTGCAATTTCACAGAACCTTTTAAAAAGAGTACGTTTCATCTTGCAGCAGTCCTTAAATAATCAGATCCAATACTCCCTTTACTAAGTCTCATATGCACCCCGTTATGACCCGGAACAGTCTTAAACAGAGTTTCGGATATTTCGTTAGGTAACTGCTGGACTGCTTCGGTAACCAGATAGCCGTCATCGGTTAAAGCCTTGTAAAACATTTCCAAAACTTTGCATTTCTCTGAGGCAGAAAAGTGCAACAACACATTTTTGCAAACAATAAGTGAAAAATTGTCACGAGGAGGAACCAGTTCTAAAAGGTCCGAACGTATAAAACGTACGGAACTTCTTATCTCCTCTATCAATCGAAAATATCCCGTTTTGTCACTTATTGATTCAAAATAACTCCTCAGCAAATGTTCCGGAATACGTTTTACTTGGTCTTCAGGATATACACCGGCATTTATAAAGGCTTCGCAATTGTTTCCTTCGTCAATATCGGTTGCCCAAATTCTCACGTTTTTAAAAGCAGCGCTCCCGAGCATTTCGCGCAGCAAGATTGCAACAGTAAAGGGCTCCTGGCCGGTTGCAGATCCGGCATCCCAGACATCGATATGTCGTCGACCCTGGAATGCGGATCTTGCACAATCAAGCGCTGCTTGCAGTGTTTCAGTATCCCGGAAGAAGTATGTAAAGGCCATGTCTGTATATCCCCTAAGTTTTTTAACCGTTGCTAACTAGAAAGTGGCAAATTCCGAATCACTCTTCATGGGAATAATAAACTCAGGGTCATGCTCATAACCGTTTTTGGCGCCGTTTGAAGGGCTTTTTGCTTTTGAAGTCACTGAAGCAGAAGGCTTAACATGTTTGCGGTCTCTTGCAACATGATGAGTTTTTACAGTGCCGTTTCGATTGAGGTTGAACCTGGCCACCATTGCAGACAATTCCTGCGCCTGAGCAGCAAGTTCTTCAGATGCG
Organism: uncultured Myxococcales bacterium; assembly: GCA_964458775.1. Taxonomy (GTDB): domain Bacteria; phylum Myxococcota_A; class Polyangia; order JAAYKL01; family JAAYKL01; genus CAYWLQ01. The sequence continues at coordinate 13,638 of CAYWLQ010000077.1, forward strand.
CTGGCTGCCTCTTCTGAATTGGCAGCTGACTGTTGAACAACTTGGTCCACAGAAGCCACAGCTTTGTTTACCTCTTGTATACCGCGCGCCTGTTCTTGACTGGCCACAGCTACCTCGCTGACGATATTGGCAACCTTGGATACGGACATGAGAATTTCAGAGAGATTGCCGTTGACCTCTTTGGAAATTTCTTCTCCTTGACCTGACAATTGTACCGATTCTCTAATGAGGTCTTCTGTCTTCTTGGCAGCCTCTTTGGCTCTCTGAGCGAGGTTTCTTACCTCTTCGGCAACCACAGCAAAACCGCGACCGGCATCACCCGCTCGGGCGGCTTCTACAGCAGCATTAAGGGCCAACAGATTTGTTTGGAATGCTATATCGTTAATGTCTTTGATAATAGCGGCAGTTCCTTCTGATGCTTTCCTAATATTTGACATAGCATCAACCATTTGTCCCATTGATACTGTGCCTTTGTCAGCCGCAGTTGCACTCTGGTCTGTCAGCAGTCTTGCCTGAGCGGCATTGTCCGCACTCTGAGCTGTCATGCTGGACATTTCCTCAAGAGAAGAAGACGTCTCTTCTAGAGCACTGGCCTGCTGTGAAGAACCGTCAGCTATCTGTTGGCTGGTGGATGCGATTTGCTCGCTGGCAGAAGAAATCTGTTCCACGGCTTCTGCAACCTGACACATAGCGTCATGTAAAGCCGTTCCGGTAGCGTTAAGAGACTCTTTAATTTTCGCATGGTCTCCCTTATAATCGCCTTTTACTCGTGCGCGCAGGTCATAGTTTGCGAAATGGTCGAGAACCTCAGCGGCTTCTTTTATGGGATTCGAAATTGCATCAAGTGTTTTGTTAATGCCTTCTACAATCTTACGAAAGTCACCCTGCTGTTTGGAAGCTTCAGCGCGGATATCAAGTTTGCCGTCAACTGCAGCTTGCGATAGCATTACGGTATCTGCAACGAGGCTGTTGATTGCATCAATACACTGGTTTAGATTATTTTTGATTTCGTTAAAGTCACCTTTGTAAACGTCAGTAATTTTGGGCGGAATGTCTCCCTTTGATATCCTGTCAACATATTCTGCCGATACATTGAGCGGAGCGATTACAGCATCTAATGTTGTATTAAAACCGCCAATGATTGGCTGAAATTCCGGCGGTAGGTTGTCAACTTTGCCCCTTGTATCCAGCTTTCCGTCAGCAAGAGCATTGGTAAGTTTAGAGGCTTCACCGATTAGATTTTTGATAACCTTGCTAATAGCGCCGGCTAAATAAATACCTAACACAAACATCATAACTGCACCCAAGCAGATCACAATTACTATTATCCGGTTGGCAGACTCAGCATCAATTTTGGCGTGTTCTATTACGTTTTTTGAATTTTCATTGTTAAGAGCTATCAGCTCGTCAATCATTTTTGATGTTTTAAGGGCTGATTGCCTTGCTGTTAGACTTGCAGTATATGCTTTAGCGTCTACGTCTATGATTGTCGGGTCATTCAAATCAATTCCGGATGCCGCCAGTCGATCCTTTTCCTTTGAAATGTCTACTACCGCTTGATGATCTTTCTTCCATTGTTCCCAAGCCGGTAAAAGGCTATTCCATATACGTGTTTCGTCCGACGATTTATTAATCGGTTCATAAATTTTCCATCCGGCTTGAGCATCAGCATGTGCTGCAGCTATCCAATCATATTGAGCTTGCCTAACAGACGGTTCCATCATTCTGCGATTGGTAAGTCCTCGTTCTCCGACCCATATTTTCTGCTGAGCCACCTGCAGCATAAACAAACCGGTTACAGCGGGATATCGCTGTTCACCAAGGTCGATAATATCTGTCGTCATACCGGATATGTTACGATATCCAATGACACCCACAAAAAGCGAAATCACAAGTGCTATAGCAAAGCCTGCCAACACCTTTGTTCCTGTTTTCATTGTTGATAGCATTTTTTATCTCCTGTAATTTTTGTCGGATGTTTCTTTCATCCGGTTTTTTAAAATTGAAATCCTACGAACCCAACACCAGGCCGATATCGAGCAGAAAAATTATTCGTTTGCCCTCTTTTCCCACTCCCAATATAAAATCTGTATCCATTCCTCCCGATCCGAAGTCGGGCGGAGGCTCGATATTTTCAGGAGATATACTTAAAACCTCCAACACTTCATCCACCAGAATTCCCATTGTTATCTCGCCTTTCGGAGAGCTAAACTGAACTACGATTATTACAGTCTGATCTGTAAGATTCGTTTCAGGCATGCCAAATTTGACTCTTAGATCTACAACCGAAATAACCTTGCCTCTAAGGTTTATAACTCCTCTTATATAGTCGCGATTTTTTGCAACACGTGTTATATCCATTAAACCTATAACGTCTCTAACTTTCAATATTTCCAGGCCGTATTCCTCATCGGCAAGTTTAAAGGTCATGTACTTGCCTCCTAAAGATTTGGCCGAAGAAATCTTTGTTCCTTTGATTGCAATTTCGTCTTGAGTTGCTTCGGTTGTATTCATGGACTTGCTCCTTGCTGTTTTTCGACGTTTTTCTCTGTAACCAAACGCCGTTGGGATGACACCCCTGTATTTGGCAGACGGTTGCCGTCATATGCAAAGCCGGCAGTCCTATCTGAAATTGAAAACAGTTCATCGGGATTGAGAATTAGGCCGACTCTTCCGTCGGACAATATCGCCGAACCGGACAAATGTCTGGCTTCATCCATTCCGTTACCCATTCCCTTTATGACCACTTGTTGCTGGGCTAATACATCATCAACAATAAGGCCGACTTTTCTTCCTTGACTTTCCAACAAAACGATTAACCCTTCTGCGGAATCCGATATTGCTCCTTGGATATTTAGAATTGTGTCGAGTCTAAATATCGGAATTATTTCTTCTCGTATTCTTGCGACTTGCCTGTCACCTTGTGCTGTAAACAACATCGACCTATCCGGCTTTATTAGTTCCAAAACCGAAAGTGACGGCAGAATATATCGTTCTTCTCCGCACACCACCAACATTCCGTCGATAATGGCCAGAGTGAGCGGCAACATCATATGGAAAGTCGTTCCCTTTCCAAAAACAGAGTCGATGCGAACCTTGCCCCGCATGGCTTCAATGTTTCTTCTAACCACATCCATGCCGACACCTCTTCCGGATATTTCTGTAACTTTGGGCGCGGTAGAAAAACCGGGCAAGAATATCAAATTGTAGATATCATGGTCTGACAATTGGTCTTTGTCGGATATTAAACCCTTTTCCAAAGCCTTCTGAAGTATACGGTCGCGATTAAGACCGCGTCCGTCATCAGAAAGCTCTATTACAACATTGCCGCCTTGATGATAGGCTTTAATACTTATTGTGCCTTCTTGCGATTTACCCGCAAGCTTTCGTTCCTCAGGAGTTTCAATTCCGTGATCTACAGAGTTGCGTATCATATGTATCAACGGGTCAGCGATTTGCTCGACCATGCTTCGGTCCATCTCGGTTCCCTCTCCAGAAAGCATCGTCCGTATTTTTTTTCCATGTGAACGCGAAACATCCCTAACCATACGAGCCATCTTTTGAAAAACTCCCCTTACAGGAACCATTCGCATACGTGTGCTTATATCCTGGAGGTCTCTTGTAAGCTTGGAAAGTTGACTGATTTGTGCTTGAACCTGGGAATCGGCAATGCGAGTAATAGCAGGTGCATTTGCAACCATAGACTCCACAATTACCAATTCACCGATTAGGCCGACAAGATTGTCAACTCTCTCAAGTTCTATTTTTACAACCTCTTTTATTTTGTCTTTTCCTACATTGACTTGTTGCGGGGTATCATCAGGTTTTTGCTCTGTCTGATTTCCGCCTTCAGATAGGTTGTCATCGGTGCATTTGCTGTCGTATTGGGCCTCTTCGATTTTGTCTTTACTGTTTCTACCTTCAGCCAGGTCCAAGAGGCGTACGACGATAGAGGTCGCATCTGGCATATGTGTCGGTGCACGCCTTTCACTCACTGCTTCTCGAAGCGTACCCATCATCTCGCGCATTGCTTGAGTCGACTCAAAGAGCAAATCCAATGCAGTACCGTCAAGCTCAAGAGTTTCTTCGCGAGCTTTATTGAGAAGAGTTTCAGAAGCGTGAGCCAGCTTGGTAGTTCTATCTAAGGAGAGAAATCCCGCTACGCCCTTTATTGTATGAAATACTCTAAACAGTGCATTTACTTTTTCTAGGTCGCTGCCTCCGTTTTCGATCTCAAGCAAAATTTCATCAACTTTTAAAAGACCTTCGTTACTTTCGTGCAAAAACTCTTCGGCAACATCTATTGTGTCATCATCCCATACAAAATCACTATAGGATGTACTTTCTACACTAGTACTCAGCTCTTCAGCGATTACGGATGACCTTGTTGCTGTTTCTTGAAGCTGTACATTTTGTTCGTCGGCTTTTTGTATATTACTCAGATTATTACTATGTATTATCAGTTGCAGTTTCTCTTTTAATATGTCGGAATTGTCTCTTGTAAGTTTGCCTTCTTTTATTTCATTTAAAATCTCCCCAAGTCTATCCTTAAAAATCAACAAAAGGTCTATGCACTTGTCGGGAGCAATCTCAATACTTAAAAGGTCTTCAATGATATGACATGAACGCTCAATCTCAGCAAGATTGAGCATTCCGGCTTCTCCCTTTAGTGTATGAATACGTCCTCGAATAAAACTTACCGCATCATGATTGCCTTTTTCTAAAGACAAGATCGCACTTTCGAGTTCGTCCAACCGTGCCGGAGCAGAAGTTAAAAACTCTGCAAATATATCTTCATCAACCCACTCCGGCATTGTATTGAGTTTTTGTGAAACAGCCTCCGAACTGTATATACCTTGTTGAAGCAAAGACACATTCTTACTGATAAGGTCCATTGCAGCAGATATGTCATCACATGAACCGTCAATAATCTTGTTTAATACTTCTTTGCATTCCAATAAGAGAGAAAAGGGTTGTTGAATAATTGTCGGTTCTTCTTCGGCCAAAGCATACAGTTCATTGTCAAGCGCTGCCAATGCTGCCTTGTCGTCAACATCGATTAGCAGTACTGACTCCGCAATTCGTTCAAGTATAGTTTGTGCTTTGCCGTTTATCATTAGTTACCCCATTTAAATCGGACTGCGGAAAACAAGAGTGAAAATAAATTTCAATTAGCTGCTGCAATGTCCATGCATTGTTATCGGCAAATCGGAAGAGAATTTTAGGGGCATACATAAAATACAGGCTTTTTTTTACAAAACGCAAAAGTTCGCATGACTTCTATATATTTTTTGCGTCTTATGCCGCCTATGGTTTTTATATGCATGGGAGGTATTAAGTACAATTTCGTGTCGCTAATACACTTGCCCGGCTTCTATGTCAGAAGTTGTGAATTAAAAATTTTGTTATTGCAATGTCATTGCTTTGCTGCATTAGTTTTATACTGAAATTACGGACAGTATAATACGCAATATACTATATGTATATATTATATATATTTTGGATTTATTCTATAATGACGTTTCTGCACAAATTTTAGGGATAAACCCATTACGTCAATCAATAAGGAAGAGAGATAATAAAGGTTGTTCCGACACCTTCTTCTGACTCAAAAGAAAATTCACCCTGATGTTTATCGACCACGCAGGATCTGGCTATGGCAAGCCCTTGTCCTGTCCCCTTTCCCACTTCCTTTGTTGTAAAAAATGGGTCCATTATTCTATCACGTATGGATTTGGGAATTCCAGTACCGTTGTCTTCTACTTTAATTATTACCTTTCTATCTTTGACATGGGTATGAAGAATAATTTTTCCCAATCCGCCGCCACGTGCTTTTTGAGCATCGGCCACTGCATGAGCAGAGTTAACGATTAGATTCAAAAATACTTGATTTATCTCTCCGGGATAGCAAGGGACAGGAGGAAGCTCCGAGGTCAAATCGAATTCTATCTCGGCAGCATATTTCCATTCGTTTCTAGATACCGTTACTGTTGTTTGTATCAGGCTGTTGATATCGGCAAGAGTTTTCTTCTCACTTCCGGGATGAGCAAATTCCTTCATAGCCCTAACAATTGAAGACACGCGCTTAATGCCTTCTAGAGATTGAGATATCGCCTTTGGAATGTCTTCTAGAAGATATTCCAAATCTATTTCGATCTTTTTCTGTGTAAGGTCATTTAACAGCGCTCCGGTATCGTTACCTTTTATTACATTTTTTGCCAGTTCTTCATATATTGTTATTACCTCTGATAATTGCGTAAATGCATCCTTTAAGAAATTTGTATTATCCCCGACATATTGAGACGGCGTATTTATTTCGTGAGCTATTCCTGCTGCCAGCCTACCAACAGACTCCATTTTTTGTGCATGATTTAATTGAGCTTCGAGATTTTTTCTATCCGAGATATCAACAAAGCAATTTAGGATATATGATTGACTGTTAATGTCTACAGGAACAACCGTTTGTAGCACAGGAATTATTCGTCCGTCTGAAGCATTTAGTTTTCTTTCATCATTTTTTTTTGATGATTGCAAATCCGTAACAGAGAACTGCGAACAAACATGACCGTCTATTTCGTCTTGCGCAACACCAAGAACTTTTGAAGCATAGCGGTTACTCATGGTTACAAACCCGCTTTGTGTGTCTATCAATATTATTCCAAAAGGCGCATTATTCAGGATAACACGCATGGTGGCTTCACTGCGAGCAAGCACCTTTTCTATTTTACGGCTCTGCGTTACATCTACCATAGTAATTATTGTAAAATCCGTATCACCGTTTGCTTTTGTACTGGATTGGCAATTACAGAGCACATAACGCTTTGTATTATCTTTTCTTACAACAACTCTTTCATTGTTGCGATGAGATTTTGCTTTGTATACAGTGCAAAATCCCGCGATTTCACATCCTGAATTTGTCGTTGTATCTTGGCAAAACAAATTCCAATTGGCGTTTTTACCGTTATTTAACAATTCCAATTTAGACACGCCCAAAATTTCGGAAGCAGATTGATTTGCGTCGTGTAATTGGCCATCAGAATTAAAAAGCAAAACACCTTCGCTCATAGTATCTATAATTTTTTTTAATCTTCTTTCGTTATTTGAAAGCTCTTGTATTGCACGATTTATCTCTTTAATGGTTGTATTATGTTCGTCTTTGGCAATCAGCAAATCAATAGCAACACTGTTGCGCGGAAAATCGCTTGCTGAAAAAATAGAAAATTTTTTCCCTGCATGCAAGTCAGGCATACCGAGAAAAGATTTACCGGTCTTACCGTTATGTACCCATGAACCTTCTATCGGTAATTCGTCTTCATCACACAATAGGCGCACTTTGACTAACTCATTGTTGTCTATATTCACCGGAGAAAAAACTTCAAATATTTTCTTTCCTTTGATATTGGGTATTCTATCGACAATTGCTTTGCTTGCCCAAATCACAAACAATTGTTGGTTTATTGATACACTAAACGGAAACGCCCATTCAAGAGAGGTCACATCTATACCTTGCAACGCAATTTGTTCACTCATTTAAATACGACCTCCATAACACATTTATTGTCACCCTTCTTGATGCATTTTGTTTCAGTGATTTCTAGAGGCTCTTTAAAATACTTTCCTACACCTTCAATCAATCCTTTCATTAGAGCACACATTTTGCGACTTGAGCTGTAACTTACACTTAACATGTTTTTGTCGTTGCTTCGTTCAATTTCAAAAGTCGGAGCATTTGTATGCAATAGATTTCTTGTAACCAAATAATGAAGGCGTCCTATGTTTAACAAAAAGGACTGAGCTGATTTTCCCGCTAAACAAAATAAAGTCGGGTAAATTTTTTGTGCTGCGTCATTTATCCAGAATATGCCGAAATTGCGCAAAAGCTCGTCTTCAGTTAAGCCGCCTATTTTTGACACTTCTTTTATAACTTCAAAAACCAGATTATCGTCATAGGTTTCCGCCATAATGAAATATCGATTACTTATTCGGCAATTTGAAACGATGTCTAGCCAAACACTTTCACCGTATTCGCATTTCACCATTTCTTCTATTCCCTTTAGAATCGAACCCTTCATTTTGAGAGATTCCTTTCATACCTAGACTATATGCTAATCAATTCTTATTTTCGGACATGAGAGATATCCAATGCGAAACTCGGTCCGTTACTCCGCATTCTTCTAAATATTTGTCGTTCACAGACAGAAGATCGCTGTTATTTGCAAAGCAATTTGCAACATGAACGGCAGTTAAGGCGTTGCAGCCTTTGTGTTGAAACTTTTCGGGGTTATGATGAAAAGCCGTTGCTTCCACTATTGAATCAGGAAGGCCCCATATACCTAAGAGATATGCGCCGACTTCTGCATGGTCAGCATCCAGCTCATTGCGCTCAATCGTTTCAAGTTTTTCGCCGCTCTGTTTAGCCAAAGCTATAATTTCACCGTATTTTTGAGGAAGATTTACTGCAAGTATAAGCTTTCCGCAATCGTGTAACAAACCGGCAGTAAGCGCGTTGTCAATTTCGTGCTTCGGCTTATGTTCAGCCTTCATTATGACTTGCGACAACCTTCCAACTTCTCCGCTATGATCCCATAAAGATGTCATCGAAAATCCCGACGGCAACAATTTCGTTTCAAACTGACTAAAAACATTGGCCGCTAAAACCAAGGCGCTAACATTTTCAAGACCCAAATATTTTATTGCATCATCTGTAGTGGTAATTTGCCTCCTAATGCCGAAATATGCAGAATTGACCACTTGTAAGATTTTTGCCGTCATGGCAACATCTTCTGAAACCAGTTTAGAAATTACCTGAAGTGACGGTTCGTCCTTTCTCATTTCCTCCATAAGCTGAGTGTAGGTTTTTGGTAAAACAGGAAGATTTTGCATTTTCGAAGCAATATTTCTTAGCCTCTCACCGGAAACTACATCCCTTAACAAAAAAGCACGTGATACGGTTTGTTTTATTGTTTCAGCATCACAAGGCTTCGAAAAATACTGGTGAGCGGCTCCTGCGGCTTTAAGTATTGCTTCTCTGCTGGACTGCCCGGACAAAACAATTCTTATAGTACCTGGATGTTTTTTTTGCACTGTTGCGAGAAGCTGAGCCCCGTCCATAACCGGCATTCTCATATCCGAAACAATTACATCAATATTGACACGGTCCATAATTTCCAAACCTTCAGCAGCAGATTGCGCAAAGAACAATTCCCATTCGTTTCGCAACGGACGCAACATGCGCTTTAGGCCTTCGGTTACATTGGGCTCATCATCAACAAATAGAACATGCCTTTTTCGACAGTCATTATCCATTTTTGTTAAGATAACTCCTTCAAATCATTTCTTTCCGATTGTCTTGTAAGACTCTCAATTTTTGCGCTCAATAAAACTCCTTTTTGATACGCTTTCTAAAAGCTCTGTTTGCTCAGCGTTCGTCATTATTACATGAGAGCCTTCTTTTTCTGTCTGTCGGGACATCTGAGCCAGTCCGTTACTAATCAACTCCGCTAATGCGTCAACTTCGCAGGGCTTATGCAAATATTGATATACCCATCCGTCGTAAATCGCATTCATCGCCGAAGCGACTGACGCATGTCCTGTAAGCATTATTCTTAGAATTTTTGGGTGAGTTTTTCTTGCACAAGCCAAAAGTTCGGATCCGCTCATTCCCGGCATCATTTCGTCGGCAACAATAACATCGACATGCTCTTTTGCCATAAGTTCAACCGCTTCGTTTCCGGAATAGGCATAAATCACATCATAAGAAAATTTGCGCAACCCCCTTCTTAGTCCGTCAATTACAGCGGGTTCATCATCAACAAGCAATACTATCGGCTTCATCGTTTTCCTTTCTAGACTCAAAAAAAAAGGAAAAAACGCATGAGTCTAATATATTAGTCGTCCCTAATAGATAATAGTTTAGTATTATTGATCTCGATTTTTAGAAACAAGTCTGCGAACCTTTATAGGTTCCATAATTCCCAATAATTTTTTGTAATTAGCAAGACGCTCCAAAATAGGAGAGGTTATCCTTACACCGGAAACCAACAAAAGCCGATTATTGTGCGTTATCACGTCACCTATTAGTTCATCTTCGGGCAGCAATTCCAAAAACGATAAGCTTAAATCCTCATATCTGTCTAAAAACAAATTGATATTGTTTTTTTGCAGAGCTTTGCTAATTCGCTCAAGTAAACCGGTATTGTATTTGCCCGTTTTTTTCAGAGCATCAAAAGTACCGCTTAGCGGCATTCCGTTTTTTTCTAGATTTACCAAATCAAACAATACTCGTGTTGCGAATAACGCTGTTCGAGCGGATTCACTAAGCCGGGAGCCGCTATGACTTTTGTTTTCAACAGCAACACCGCATCTTATCAATTCGGCAGTTTCTTCCAGTCTGGGTATATGACCCAAAAGTCTCGAACTGATTTCCGGAACTTCTGCTGCCGCTGCTTCTTCTTCTTTGCTGAGTACTGCACCCTCATCTATTTTTTTTTTCAACTCAAGGGGTAAAGTTAATAATCCCAAAGGAGAGAGCATAATTGCCACCTCCATGGTCCATGGATTTTCTATTTCTAGGTCTTTTGCGATTTGTGAAAATCGTTTCTTTACTTTGCCTACCAGAGCAAAAAGTTGCGGATCTGCAAAAGATAGAATTTGGGTAAGCATTTCTATACTGCCCATAAGAGTTTTTTCTAAAACTTCTTTTTCGGCAATTACTATGTGGTACTGTTTGGTAGCGGCTTCAAGTGCAGTAGAAAAATCAACAATCGAACAAGGTTTGTTGAGAAATCTAAAAATATGCCCCTGATTAACAGCCATAATAGCGGTCTCTTGATCTGCGTTTCCCGTCAACATTATGCGAACGCTATCAGGACAAACGGATTTAGCCTGATTTAAAAATTCAACACCGTTCATGCCGGGCATTCTCATGTCAGAAACAATTACCGCAAAGGGATCTTCTTTTTGTAATATTTCAACCGCTTCGATGCCGCTTAAAGCCGTGCGAATCTCATAACGCCCGCGAAGCCCGCGTTTATATCCGTCCAAAACATTCGGCTCATCATCGACTAATAAAATTCTCTCCAGCGGCATTAGGTCTCCTCATTTTTAAAAAACGGAAACAACACCAGCAACAGAAGCAACTTTTGCCCGCCGGCAAACATGAAATTGCCCTAAAATATTATCGTCTTAAATTAGAACAAGTTAAGCAGACGATTTAATAAATTTTTCCGAACATTCTTTACAAATTTTGCCCCAATTGCCAATTCGTCCGTCAGTCATGTCCAAAATTCCGCCTTTTTAAAAAGACCGGCCTCTTTTTATGGCGACCAAAAATACCGCCAAAACCGAATATTAGTTTCGAAGCAGATAGGGTCCGTGAGGCAGCGTTTGTCAAACAGCTTGAGGAAAAAACTATTTTCGTTTTTTGATAATCGATATGAAAAACGTAACACTTCAATAGCTGCCTCTTGCAAAGGTTACCTCGGCTGTGCCTCCGAAAAATTTGTT
>CAYWLQ010000078.1:0-24820 GCA_964458775.1 uncultured Myxococcales bacterium
ATGATAATTTCTAAAACATCATAAATGTTCCTCTGAAATAGTTCTCTGAAATAGTTTATACCCAACTATTATCCACAGCTATGATACATTATTGCTTCAGACATCTTCTTAACATTCCGTTATTGTTTGTTTTATACATGGGGTGGGTATGATGTTTGGGTATGATGTTTGGGATGGTGGTATTCTGTTTGAGTTGTAGCGGTTGATACTTTTCTGAAACATCTCTACAAATATTTCACCACATACTCGACTTTTCACATATTCGACTTTTCATACTCGACTTTTCGAAAAAAAAATGAATATAGGCCTTCGCGAAAAATGTGGAAAGGAAACTATATCTGACCTTCTAACACTTTATTATATGATAAATGTGACTAAAAATTGATTTCATCCATACATAAAGACCGTGATGTAAATCATCGAAAAAGAGGAGTGAATAGTATGTCAAAACAGAGAAAAACAATGAATTATCTAACAACTTGCATATTCAGTATCGTATTAACTTTGTTTGTTCTTTTGAGTTGTAAATCCAATGATAACACAACGCAAGTTACAAGCATATCTTCCTCCGGAGTTTCTGCACAGCCGGCGGCTTCATCTTTTGCTAGTATTGAGCGTGCTGCGCCTTATTATGCAAAGGGTTATAATCTATTGGTCGGTGTTATTGATAAATTGACCAACCAATACCAAAATGCAATTAAAGACGGTCCCGGTGAGCAGCAAAGAAAGCCCATTATGATGAAAGTGTTTACAATGGATGAGAAGGCAGTTGAGGATGCCTCTGCAATATTTGCAGAGGGAAAGAAATCTGCCCCTGCAGGCAATACTCAATTAAGCGGTCCGGCTGAAAACGCAGTAGCGACAGCGCGCGATGTTATCAAGAATTACAAGGAAGCATATGTTTATTATTCAGCAGAGAAATACAAGGATGATAAAGGCTCTGCCGGAATAGCGATTCACTCGCAAATGGAGGCTGCTGTACAAAATTACAAATCTTCAATTTCGGCTCTAGATCAGCAGCTCACAATTATCGAGCAGAAACAGCTTATGACTGATTTGCAGCTTCACGGTGATCAGACAACATACGGACATCACTTTCGTTCTTTTAACATGGTTGCGACAGCCTTCATTAAAGTTGACGAAAACATAGCTGCATTGGACAAAGCCTATGGAGACCTTGAGGCTGCGTATAAAAAAATCAAAGCCTTTGCAACCGAGAAAGGACCGAGTATGCAGCAAACCTTTTCAGGATATATGACACAGGTTGACAATTTCTACACTCATGCCGCAGTGGTTACACGCAATATTAAAGAAAAAATTGATGAGAATAAACTAAAGAACGATTTTGATATTTTGGTGTCGCGATACAATTCGCTCGTTCAACTTACTAATTCCCTATACGATTTAGAATCGCAAGGTATCTTGAAGTAGACAATCATCACTGTGACTATCGATTGAGAATGCTGAGCATTTTCTTTTGATGCAGCAATCTCTGTGCTTCAATTTTCATAGGATCATCGAGGATGATCTTTTCGTGAACAGTACTAAAAGACAGCCGATTGCCGCAGATGGGAACATCATAGGTTAGTGCTCGATCGCGCAAGTCAGTGTCTTCGCTAACACGCATTAAAACGGATGTGCCGTCGGCAAAAAATATCGATGTTGCTCTTTCACCCTCTTTCAATTCAACCGTATCCTTGGATATCACTTTGTAAGTTCCTGATTGTGAGCTTAGTTTTAAATTAACAACAGTGCTTTGAACATCAAAGGCATTATATCCATAAAGTTTACCGGCTCGTGTTCCAAGCAATACACAACCTTCTATTTCTCCTTCATCAATGTGAGTATCAATAAGCACTGAGTTGCAAACACTAACTTTAGAACCCAACCTTGTGTTGCCGATAAGACGATTTCCTCGCTCATCCGGTTTTGTATCAATGCCGGCCAAGGCTCGTGCGATCTCCCCTTCTTTGTCATTGCGTACAAGTGCCATGTAAAACTCATACATTTGACGATGCTGTCCTATATCTCCCCAGTACTGATCCTGAAAGTCAAGAGCGACAAAGCGTGCAGAACGACCGTGGTGTTCAACAAATCGGTCCAGAACGGATCGAAGACGAACAAGTATTTCGGGTAGATCTGTTGCAAGTTTTCCTATGGCAGCGCTTTCGGTCTGTGCTTGTTTCCAGGCATCTAGACGTTCATTCTCATCCTGAATTGCAGCTACAGTAAGAGCGGTAAATAACTGAGGATCAAGGTCAGGACGATTTTTTCTGATAGCATTAGGTTCGTTCACTTCAGTTCGAAACTCCTCTAATAATAGGTCTAAAAGTGCTCGAGAAACTGCTATTGAGCCGAGATTTACTCCACCAAAGAGATGTCCCTGTTTTCTAATTAGAAGACCTTTATCTGCCAGTCGTTCCATTTCAGCAAGAGGTCGACGCGGAATAAACCCGGTTATGTTGCAGTGGCTGTCAACACCAACCCAGTCCTTGTTTGCAGCATTATCTGCATTCATAGAACGCAGGGATATAAATCTAACGATGTCAGCATCTTTGAAACGAGGGTCGCTGCCTGATAGATCGCAGGTGGGTATTTGAACCTCATCACCCCATTTTACAACAATTCCGTTAAAACCGGAGCGACGAAGAAAAGCATCTATCGGAGTAAATGTTTTGAGTGCAAGTTCGACAATCGAAAGCGCTCTGCTACCGCTGTAGACAAAGGAGTTTAATGCCGGTTTTTGTCCGCATTCTGCCTCGGTAAAAGGTGCGGACCGGGTTCCTTCTCCAAAAACAAAGGCGATTAATGCTCCTTCTCCAAATTCTAATTGAGGTCGAAGCCGTTGCCATAGCAGCAACAAACCGAAAGCTTGATTGACGGGCAGGTCTTCATGGAATGATAATGCTGTACGTGCTCCCAAATCAGCTCTAGCTTCTTCTAGCTTATGTTTCCAAAAGATCTGAGACGATGTTGAACCTGAAACTGTTCCTATAACTTGAGCGGCTTTGCGTTGTTTGCATAGTCGTTCGGATTCGGCAATGTTTTGCTTTACAGCCGATACAAATTGACAACAATCAGTTGTATTCGATACTGCAAAGGGCAGACTGTTGTTGTATGGTGTTGGCTTATTTGAAATCGGCAGTCCGGCAACAAAAATGTCGGCCGAATCGTTGCTTTGTATAGAATATAAAACATTGTGCGGTAACAAGCATGCCTGTCCTCTCCGTAGTTGCAGCTTTTCATTATCGTAGCTTACTGTTACAATAGTATTGGTGTTCTTTGGCAGAGCAAGGACAGTTTGCGGACCGTAGGATTTGCGCTTAATAGAGTTTCCTTGTTCAAGTCGAAGTCTTCTCAGTTCGAATTCGCCGGCCGGAACGGAATATACATCTTCAATTCCATCGGAATCTAACGACGGTTCAATTAGGGTGGGTTTTTCGGTTTCAAAGCAAACAACACGCAAGAGCTCTTCGGGGTCAACGTGTTTATGTGTAAGTCCGGCACGCAATACATTGTCAGAACACGCCATTAGTTCTATCGCGGCGCCTCTTAGGTAGGCATGAGGTACACCGGAGGGTATAAAGAGTGCATCTCCCGGCTTTAGGTGAACATACTCCAGTAAATAAACAAAAAGAAGTCCGCGGTCGGCCGGTCCGTTAAGGGAAAGCTCTTTATGTGCAACCAGTGCCCAGTACATCGGCGTGTCAATCGTAAATGGTGAACGAGCATTTTCCTTTTCCAATCGGTCCAATATTGTATGCAATGTGGGAGTTAGCTCTGCATCAGATAAAGCAAAGTAGGATTGCAAAAAAAATTTCATTTTGTCGGGTGAAGTTGGTATCGGTTCCAACGGCAGTTCTTGAAGCTCAGGAAGGGATTCAAAAACGCGTTTTAGATTATCACCTTGTTTAAAACCGCACAGAGCATGAAAATCTGTTAAGGCTATAAGCAATTCGGGTTTGTGATTGGTGTCACGATATGATCGTGTTGATTCATCCCTTCCTATACCGGCTTGTTCTTCGAGAGCAAATCCTGCCTCCGCCTGCTTTTTGTTGGGATGAACCTGAATTGATAACGGGCGAGCAGCTGCCAGTATCTTCAACAAGTAGGTAAGCTCAGTGCGATCGAAATCTTTTGTTGATCCAAGATAAGTATTTGCGTTTTGGGTTAGAAAAACATTAAGCGGAGTTTTGTTATCACCTACCAATGCAGGATCGTTAGGGTGCGCGCCGAACCATGCTTCAGCACAAGGTCCTTCATATCCGCTAAGTTCTAATAGCTCTTGAATAAAACGTGAATCACCCCACGCATATGGTTTTAATTGCGGAAAAATACGTATCGGACCGTTCATTATATATCTCCAAAGAAAAGTTTGGTTTTAGTTAGTGTTTCAGACAGCAAAATGAGTTCTTGTTACCTTGAAGTGCAAGCATTGTATGTTGAGCGTCTAATCAATGCGAAGTAACGCCATGCGCTTTTTCAAAAAGTTTATGGACAGTTATGCGAACAGACGCAGAAATGAAAATAGAGTTGTCGATAATTAATGTCAAGCATTTGTCAAAATGAGATAGCTGCCATGTGAAGATCTTTATCAATATAGTACAAGCCAAACCTAGAAAAACACTACTTGGATCGATAATCATATCATAAATTGCCGAAGGGAGAGTTGTTGTAGTGCAATTCATGTTTCCCTGGATTTTTAGAAAGTTTCAACGGAGATTATAAAATGCGAATGAGACAAAGCCACCCATTGTATAAAGCAAATGAATATGAAGGTTTAAACTGTTTATTGATATAACAACCGGCACTAATCCTGAACAGTTGGAATTTTTTTAACGTACCCTTTGACACTATAATATTTGTCGAATAATAAGTTGTCACATTGGTTTAACAGCAGATATCTTTGCTTCAAGTCGGATGGTGTTATCCTGCAAATAGAATGCTGAGCGCCGGAAGAATATCAGTTATAAGAATTGTGTGAAAGGATCGATTATGAATATACCTCGTATTCTGGTGGTTGATGATGATGATGCATTTAGGAGCATGCTTGCAGATTCTCTTAACATTGCCGGTTTTGATACTATAACTGCCAAAAACTCTTCAGAGGCATTGTCTTGCTTGGATGTTGAGCCTGGAATGGTATTTTTGGATCTAAAAATGGACGGAGATGAGCGTTCAGGTATTGTTACTTTGAATGCTATAAGGCAGCGCTATCCTTCTCTTCCGGTAATTATGTTGACAGGATACGGTGATGTTCAGACAGCGGTTGCGGCAATGAAGGCAGGTGCATTGGATTTTATTGAAAAACCGGTGGATATTGACACGGTCAGACGTATTGCTGTCGAGCTTCTCTTGACCAATGATGACGGTGAAGATATCCACAGCAATGATATTTCTTTTGGCGGGATAATTACCTCTGAATGTTCAATGATAGAGGCTGTCAGTTTGCTTTCTGCTGCGGCCGAAACAGACTCGCCGGTTTTGATAAGCGGTGAAAGCGGCACAGGGAAAGAATTGGCGGTAGATTACCTACACAATAACAGTCGTCGCAAAAAAAAACCGTTGGTAAAAGTTAACTGTTCGGCAATACCTAATACCCTGGTTGAGTCTGAAATATTCGGTGCCGAAGCAGGTGCTTATACAGGAGCGTCGAAGCCTCGCGAAGGACGTTTTGCGGCGGCAGAAGGGGGTACGTTATTTTTAGATGAAATCGCAGAGATGGATGTTGCTGTTCAGGCAAAGCTTCTTCGCGTGCTCCAGGAAAAAGTATATGAGCCGGTAGGATCGATGCGATCGAGAAAAGCTGATGTAAGAATAATAGCTGCTACAAATCAGCCAATAAAAGAAGCAGTACGAGAAGGACGATTTCGCGAAGATCTGTATTTTAGGTTAAACATTTTTCATATCGAAATGCCTCCCTTAAGAGAGCGCCCTGGTGACATTCTACCGCTTGCAAGACATTTTTTAACTGAAAACACAGATGATCGTCCCCGGAGATTGTCTGTTGAAGTTGAAGAAATTTTAACAGCCTATCATTGGCCAGGCAATATAAGAGAGTTGCGTAACGCAATGGAGCGAGGAAGAATTCTTGCAAGGGGAGGGCTGATAAAAAGAGAACATCTGCCTCCTGATATAGCTGCAACAGAACCGGGATTTCCTGTGAGAAAAAAAGCAGAGGCGGTTTTGTCTGTTAACGAAATGGAAAAACAGCTTGTCATCAGCACTCTTGAAGAGACGAATGGAAATCGTACCGAAGCCGCTAAACGCATGGGAATGAGTCGTAGAGCTCTTTTGTATAAGATAAAACGATTTGGAATTGCTAATTTGAATAAACTGTAAATTATGCAATTGGGGAAATCGGTAAACGCTGAGGATCAGCTAAACCGGCTAATCCTAGTTGAGACATCAAGTCGGTCAAGATGTTTTCTGCATTGTAATCACTTGCTCGCAATAATGCATTTTGTTTCATTTTATTTTTTAATGCTGAATCGGTAAGAAGTTTGATTGCCGATTGAGCCATTTCTTCTTCTGTTTCTACGAGAAAACCGGTTTTTCCGTTAAAGATAATGTCTTTTGGGCCTTTGGTGTTATAGGCTGCTACAGGCAATCCGCAGGCATGAGCTTCTAGAACAACATTACCAAAAGTATCAAACCTTGAAGGTAGAAGCAGCAGATCAGAAGCCGTGTACATGTCTACCAATGTTGCTTCATCTACCCATCCGGAATAGAAAGCTTCCGGAATGTTATTTCTTAGTCTGTTCATTTCCGGTCCTTCTCCTGCAATAGCAAGAACAGTGTTTGGAATTGCTTTTCTAATTGAGCGATAAATACGAACAAGATCATCAATTCCCTTTTCCTCACTAATTCTTCCTACAAATAACAAGACAGGTGTTTCTTCATCTGTATTTGGAAATATTTTTGATTTGGAGGTCAATTTAGGCATAAAGACAGAGCGCGGCCAGTGTGCAGTCTTAAAGATACGTTCTTTTTCTATTCCGATATGATCACTTTTTAGAAATGCATAATGGTCATCATTTAGAACAAAAATTCCGTCGAATTTTTTATAATATGCTCTGAGCAATCGCCGAAGACGATCAATTCCTTGCGGTTCAAGGGATAAGGTCCTTGCTGAAAAATCCATCCAGTCGGTATGCATGTAGAAGAAAGTGGGAACAGAAAAGGACTCTTTTAGATAAAGAGCTACAAGGCCCATGGGGCCTTCTGTGGAGCATACTATGCGATCATATCGTTTCTGAGACAAAATTTTATGGAGAAAGGTAATGTCCGGCAATCGTATCGGTTGGGAGGGATATATTCCTGAAACAAAGATGCTTATAGGCGGAACAGTAATAAAGTGACTGTCTTCAAATGTACACGAAGGATTTTTCTTTGTTTTGTTTTGTGTTTCTTCCATGATGTCGAAGTTTGTGCAATTGTCAGAAGTAACAGCGGCAATGTCTATTGGGAGTCCTCGTCGGCGAATTTCTTTGAGCATATCCTGAAGTGAAACAGATACTCCGTTTTGATCAGAGAAAGTGTCGGTAAGCCATAGTACACGTTTAGGATGTTCCAATTCGCCTATTTCTTTTGCAACTTCGTTTAGTAATTCACGATTCTCATGCATAACTTTGGCTCCGGAAAATTGGGCTGCACCGAAAAATAGAGCAGCAAGAGCCGGGAAAGGCAATCCGTCTAATATGTCCAGCCATGAAGAATGATTTGGTGTTGCATCATCCTCTTTTGTTGAAGATATAAGGTTTCGAAGTACGGAGGGGCATTCAATGTTATATAAAAGTTCGGCTAAACCGCTTTGGCAAATATTACTAAAGTTTGCAGATGCAAAATTCTTTTCTGCTTTGTCAGAGAGTTCTGCAAGAAAGCCTTTCATGAGTTCCAAAATTTCAGTTTCTAATGCATTAATGAAAGCTGGACCTCCCGAAATGCTTGCCGTTGCGATTTTGTCTAGTTCGGCAATGAAATGACGATGCTTTTTGCTAGCTATTTTTCGCAAAAGAAAGCCGGGACGTGTGCCGTGAAGTGCACCATGAAGAGTAGAGAGAAATCGAGAAGTGTATTTGTGACGCTTTAGTTCGGCAATACCGTTTATTATAGCAAGAGCAGCAAGTTTCTCGTTTGCAGTACCCTTGTGCAGCATCAATCGCAATAAACCCGGATCTTCACTGTTTTGTACGGCCTGGCAAAAGAAATCCAACAAAGCTGCAGTAAGCTTAATTTCTGAGGCGAAACTGCCATACCATGCAAAATCACCTTTGCGAAAACTTTCCAACACAAGGGACGATAAAGGATGATCTTTCTGCCTTTCAATTAAGTTAGAAATAAAAAAGCGTGTTCCGGATGACCCTGCAAATAAAGCCATATGACAGTCTGAGCCGCCGGTCATTCGCTTGTTATAGGGAGACTCACAAAAAGCGAGAGGGGAAAAACGTTCGCGTTTTGATATTTCTGTAATTGATTCTTCGTTTAGAGAACTAACATACTTTGCTGCCAATATGTTTTGCCAGGCATCCCTTTGTCCGTTCCAGACTTCAATATTGTCAAACAGCAACATTAGTCGTTCCAAATACTGAAACCGAGGTTGTGTTTGATTGTGGTATACAAATAACGGATGTGCCAGGACGGTAACCAAATTGCGCTCTCGTGCAAATTCCAAGAATTTATATAGGCTTTTTCGCCGCTTGTTGAGTTCTGTCTCTTCTGACGGGTTAAAGCCGTATACCAGAACGTGCAACTTAATATCAAAGTTCGGCATATCGCATGTAAATTCAGCCCCTACAAGTTGGTCTTCTCCTTTATCCAAAAGCTCAAAACAGGTTCGTGCATTATTGTGATTGGTCATTGTCAGAGGAATGGCGTTGTTTTTCTTGATGCATGAATGAACTTCTTCGGTAGAAGTCCAAGTTTCAGGCCATCTTAGTATACGGGCCATGCGTTCATCCGGTATATCGCTATTATAATCATGACAGTGTATGTCAACTCTGATGGTGTCGATATCACTAAATCTGGAAGACTCCACGGCTTGCAAGCGTTCGAATTCATCTTTGAGTCTATCCAAAAAGGTATTGTTGTTTGGCATAAAAAAACCTCTATTGATCTCGTTTCTTAATCGAAACGCACGACTAGCCTTTCATAAAAATGAAACATCCAAGAGTCAGCAATGTGAAGGTTTTGTAAAATCGATATAATAATCACAATAAACAGATGACGTATCTCTAAATGTTTTATTAGTGCCTTCACTAAATCATCTTACAAAAGTTACACAATCAACCTCGTTCAGTAACAATGACAGGCTAGATTGCTTCATGTCACCGAAGGGTGATCACTGAATCAACTTGAGAGGTATCAACCCTCTCTAACAAAGGAGAAAGAAATGAAAACGGCGCTAAAAAGATCAAAATTATTGTTAGTGATGATGTTAATGCTTATCTCATCTATAGCGACAGCCAACGGCAAGAAAAATCAACTTCCCAAATATGTATTTTTTTTTCTTGGAGACGGTATGTCTGCTGCACAAACACAAGCAGCAGAAGCTTATCTGACAACACTCAACGGAGGTTCTGCACGAAACGCTGAAGATCTTTTGCTTCCGATGAACAGATTAAACATGAGCAAAATGGACGTTTTAGGGATGCAAACCACCTTTGACTCCTATGCTTTGATGACAGATTCTGCGTCTTCTGCAACCGCTTTTGCGAGCGGGCATAAAACCAGAAGCGGTACAATAGGTATGGATCCGACTTTATCCGTCAATTTTAAAAGTGTTGCAGAAATGGCGTTAGAACAAGGAAAAAAGGTCGGCGTTATTACCAGTGTTTCTCTTGATCACGCAACGCCTGCTGCCTACTACGCTTCGGTTACAAATCGAGGTTTGATGAACAGTATTGCAACTCAACTTGCAAACAGCGGATATCACTTTTTTGGCGGAGGCGGCTTGGTATGTCCGACATCGGCTTGCAGAAGCGGCGATACGAGTAACAACGTTTGGGAAATTTTAGCGGACAACGGTTACACTGTACTTAATGATTACGATTCAATTATGTCTCTGCATGATAACCCTATGGACAAAGTAGTAGCGATCAATCCGTATTTACAGGACAGTCAAGCGATGCCCTATGCTATCGACATTCCTGACGGTAATCTATCATTAGCCGAAATGACCGATGTTGCGGTCTCTGTGCTTTCAAACACTGAAAACGGAAACAAATGGGGATGCAACAAATGGAAAAAACGTGGTTGCGGAAATTGGAATTCAAAGAAAAATGACAAAGGATTCTTTTTAATGGTTGAAGGCGGAAAGATTGACTGGGCCTGCCATGCCAACGATGCAATGGCAACTATCGGTGATGTCCTAGATTTTGATGATGCTATCGGTATTGCCTTAAGTTTTTATTACAATAATCCTAATGAAACTCTAATTATAGTAACCGGTGACCACGAAACAGGCGGTATGACAGTGGGTCATGCAACGACAGCGTATACTGCTTATTACGAAAAATTGCTCGGCCAAAATGTTAGTTTTCAGCATTTCGGCGCAAACCAAATGGCTCTTCACAAGGAAGAGTACCAATCAGACTACGACTGGACCAATCCTACAAATCTAGAAGACAATCCCGAAATAATTGATGTCTTGTTTGATGCTTTTGGATTGGACTACTACACTTTAAACAATTTTCAGAAAGAAAAATTGGAAGATGCTTATGACAAAACAATGAGCGGAATGAACGGAAACAGCAGTCCTGAAAACACGTTGCTTTATGGCGGGTATGATCCGTTTGTTGTTACCGTTACTCACATATTGAATGAGATTTCGAGTATAGGTTGGACTTCGTATTCTCACACAGGTGTTCCTATTCCGTTGTTTGCACAAGGCAATAGTGCTGAGAGATTTGCCGGTTTTTACGACAATACTGATATCGCCAAAAGACTTGCAGTATTACTAGGCGTTGAAACTCCATTGCCCATTGAGAAGTAACTCTTGCAAAGAAATACTACTCGAGATCTCGTCTTTTCGGCAGCAATACTAGCGGCTTGTATTGTAATGGGTTTTTTGGACCTTTCGCCTGCGTCTTCACCTGTAATCGGGCAGCATTGCAGAGCCTTGGTAAGGGCTGCAGATAACAGTCGCGTCCAAACTAATCTTATCATTAAAACGCAACATCAAGTTCTAGATGTAGTTCTTTTGAACGGTCCGCATAAAGACTATGAAATGAGCGTAGTTAATCAGTTGACGGGGAAACTGGAGTTTGATGAATTCTACGAAGAGGGAGATATTGTTTTATTAGAGTATGACATAAAGGATGATAAGCCGGCTTACGGCACTGTTAGAGGTCATGACCGATTGAAACTGCAAGCAGCGTTAATTGTCGCTTTTGCTGTGCTTCTATTGGCAGTTGCCGGCATAACCGGAATAAAGGCTCTTTTGTCTTTTGTTTTCGCTGCCATGGTATTGTGGACGCTATATTTTCCGTTACTTTTAAGGTCATATCCTCCTATTGCGACCGGAATAGCACTGGTAGCTTTGCTCACAGCCGTAATAACTCTGTCTGTGGGAGGCATCAGTCGTTTGGGAATTTCTGCATTTTCGGGCTCAATGCTGGGCATTCTTCTTACCTGTGTTTTGGCGCTTTGGTTTGCAAATGCTTTTAAGCTGCACGGCGCTGTTAGGCCGTTTGCAGAGATGCTTTTGTATTCGGGCTATATCGAACTTAACATATCACACATCTTTATAGCCAGTATCTTTATAGCATCTTCCGGTGCGGTAATGGACATCGCAATGGATATAGCTGCTACAATGGATGAAATTTATAGGGCTAATCCATACATTAGTTTTGCAGAACACATAAAATCCGGTATGCGTGTGGGACGAGTTGTAGTGGGAACAATGACAACTACTCTATTGCTTGCCTATTCATCAAGCCATATAATGATGTTTATGGTCTTTCAAGCAAAAGGATTGCCGATGATCAATCTTGTCAACGCTCCCTTTGTTGCTGCGGAAATATTAAACATACTTGTGGGTAGTTTTGGTCTTGTGACAGTAGTTCCGTTTACTGCGCTATCAGCCGGTTTGCTGTATCATAATAAACGTTGAGTTTATTATAAGAAGATCTGTCTATATTATAAGATGCGGGTTGTCTCATCCGACCACGGTGTCTTGACCTTGTCCTCCTTCGCCAAGGCTTCGGCGAGATCATCGACTTCGAAAATCTAAGACCTCGCCATAGCGCTTAGCGCGACGGCGGGCAAAGCTGCTCTAATCCGGCTCTGTTACGGTGTTACCTTAAACATGCTTGCGCCTGCTGCCGGGACGTTTGCGGAAATACCGTCGGTAATTCCGGTTATGTCTGTTTTGTTCCATAGGTCGCGAACAGAGTAGGTGCCGCTTAGGCCGAGTTGTGAGAAGGTAACTGATATTTGAGTTTGCGAGTTGCCTCGGTTGAATAGAGCGACAGCCTTGCCTCCGTTAGCGAGATCCCTTGCCCAAATTTCGGAACTTCCCTGTTGTAAAATCCTCTTTGCCCGGTTTCCCAGAGAATCCTGATTGACTGCCAACACATCCTCATTGGTGAGAAGGTCGATGGTCCATTGATCGTTGTTGAGCCTGATTGGCATGCCGCCGAACATGAGAGGAGAGGGCATCATTGCCCACAGAGACATAACCGTTCTTTGCTCATCATGGGTAAACGCGCATGGGCGATTTCCTATTGTGCCGAGGGGAAGCATATCTGCGTCCGGCCAATGCCCTTGCGTTATCCCATCAGTTTGGGACCAGCTGTAGGCCGTGTTGAACTCATCGTCGATGGTGCTAAGACCGTTGGTATCCCAAAAATCATTCACGGTGCGCCACATATTGGCATAAGAGTTGAGACTTGCAGTATCTCGCGTTTGATTTGGGCCGGGAGAGAGGCTGAGGATAATGGAGCGGCCGGTTTTTTTAATTGCATTATAGGCCGCTTCAACCTCACGTCCATGATAGGCATTTCCGCCGTACGGATTCATCATGTCATCCATCTTGATGAAATCGACACCCCATTCTGCGTATTGGGCGAAAATCGAATCATACCATGCCTTGCCGGCTTCCGTATCCGCGCGAACACCCCACATGTGCTGATCCCATGCGCAAGCATCATTTGTATTTGCAGCATCTGATGCACGGAAAGAGGAGTTTGCTATAGGCAGATTCTGCGAAACCGATTTTCTCGGAATGCCCCGCATGATGTGAATGCCGAACTTCAACCCCATAGCATGAATTTGGTCAGCCAGGGGTTTGAAGCCCAGGTCGCCGTTCGCGTTCGGGTATTTGCTCGGCGAAGGCAACCATCGACCGTTAGCGTCGACAACCTGCTCCGAATCGTACCATAGATAGTCGATGACCACAGTGTTCCAACCATAGGGATGAAGATAGGTTTTCATGGCCTGGGCTGCCGCCAATACATCGCTTTCCTTTACATTTGCATAGAAAGAGTCATAACTGTTCCACCCCATCGGCGGTGTCAGTGCGAGCGTTGCGCCCGAGACCAAGGTCAGTGTCGCCTTGGTGCTGCCGCTGTTGTTGGAAACGATAACTTTCAATGGGTAGGAGCCTTCTGCCGGTGTGGTTCCGGTGATGATGCCTGTGTCGCTTGCAATCGTCAGTCCCTCCGGAAGGTTCTCTGCCGAGAATATGTACGGTGCGGGTCCGGTGACCGGCACGCCGTAAAGGAACGGACTTTCCGGGTAGGAACCGAGAATGAACGGGGGATGAATTTGCGGCGCGTTTGGGTCGTCGGTTGTGTAGGTATCGGTGTCATAATTCATTTCGGAGTCAGAATCGACAATCGTATTTGTATCTGTATCTACATTTGTGTCTGCATCTGCGTCGGTATCCGTATCACTATCTGTGTCGGTATCCGTATCAGTATCTGTGTCGGTATCCGTATCAGTATCGGTATCCGTATCAACATCTGTGTCTGTATCACTGTCAGTGTCTGAGTCTGTATCTGCATCCGCATCTGCATCCGCATCCGCATCTGAATCTACATCTGAATCTGCATCCGCATCCGCATCTGAATCTGAATCGGAATCTTAATCCGAATCCGAATCTGCATCCGCATCCGCATCTGAATCAGTATCCGCATCTGAATCAGTGTCCGCATCTAAATCCGAGGTTCCGGTATCATTGTCTGTGGCGTTGACTTCATTTTCAAAGTTATTTGGGGAGCACATGGCCGCAGACATTCCCAATAGTAAAGCGGCCTACCAATCGATCAATGCATTACAGTTCATAATATTTGTCTCCTGTTATTTGTTATAGGACTGTCTTTGATTATGTGGCCTAAAGGCAAAGCAACCGGGCGGAATAATCGTCAAATTGCTTGATACGGTCGTCGGTCTCGCTCTTTGTATACGTTGTTTTTCTTAAGTTCACGATCCCAAAAAAGGTTCGGTAGGGGAGTTAGGTTCAGCATCTGTCCAATAATTCTTGTAACGGGACCTAGACGTTCCGGTTTGGCTAATTTTTTCAATAGTATCGGATCTGGTATTCCATTTTGACCTAAACTCTTTCCTATATTTTCAAAGTGTTTAAATAGGGGTTTTGTTACAAAACCGGGTTGTTCTTCAAGTCTATTACAGTTTCCGCGAATGACGCATCCGACATAGTTGCAACCCAGTCTGTCGGAAAGCTTTTTATTGTAGCGTTCTATCGCTCGCGACTGACAGGCTTCGGGAAAACCTGATTGAACTATAAACCCCAGAGATTGTTTTTTGCAGTTACCTCGTAACGGTGCCAAGGCTTCGATGAATGATTTGGTCAATGCCGGCATTGCGTCAGTATATAGAGGAAATGCCAATATGACTATATCGGCAGCTAGAAAGGCATTTTGTTTCTCATTATCGCTTTTAGTACGACATAGTGTTAGAGTGTTTATCTCTATGTTGTCTACTTTCTTTACGCCTGTAGCAAATGCATTTAACAACATTGCTGTTGAGCCTTTTTCTCCTCTCGGAGAACCGTTAATAAGAAGTAATTTCATCTGCAACCTCTATTGGTGATTGTGTAGACGTGCATACAAATTTCAATGTTGTTTTGAAATTGAGTGCAAACCTTTCGTAAATATTTCGAACAATATCTAAGTCTTCACTATCGGTGTCTTGTTCTAATGCTAACAACAGTCCCAGCTTCGGATAACGTGCATAGCGTCTGCGGTGATGCATTTCTTTCTGATCGAACTCTATATATGGGTGTAGATTCTGAATCAGTTTGTCATTAATGTTTTTGAGAATAGCACTTGGAAATCCCATTATAAGCGGTGATGCAAAAACGAGAATATCAGAATGCATAGTTGCTCTTGAAATTTCTCGGGAAGGATCATTCGAAATACACATACCAGGATTTTTTACCCAACAACCAAAACAACCGGTACATAAAGGAATGTTCAAAGATTTCAGATCATATAGAGAAATACTATGTCCTTTGTCTACAAGCATATCCATTGCTTTTCTGACAAAATCATCAAAATAGTCAGTAACCGGATTGCCGTTTAAGCATACAATATTCATTTTGCTCCTTTTTAGGTTGCTTTATCTACACAGAACACAAAAAAAATATCATATGAGCCTGATCAATACAATTCAGCTCGTCGACTGTTTTAGACTGTTCATAGATATTTGAACCGAGAAGTTTAAACTGAGAAAGAATACAAAAAACAATCAAAAACAGTCGTAAACTTTATCGAAAGTCATTTTTTTTGCAATTTGCCTGGCATGAAGGCCGACTTGGACGATATAAGGAGCCTGTTGTTTTAAGGAGAATGTAATTGACTCGAAAATATCTGTTCAGTTTGTTTTGGTATATTGTTTGGTTTGTTGCTCTTCCCGCTGTGGTTGCATGGCAATTGGTGGAAATTTTTGTTCGAATACGTCTCTTCGGCATGTTTGAAGAGTTTGAATTCTGGCATGTGCTTTTGTTATTTGCCTTGGTTGCTTTTATTACCTATTCAATCAAAGACAAACTTCCGTTTTGGAAACTAAGTGATGAGGAACATCCGTTTAGAAAAAAAAGACAGCTAAAAGAAGCTGAGCGTTTTTTTAAATCTGTAAAGAAAACACTTGGCAAGCATCGGGCTAAAGTTTCCAAGAAGGGCTTGGCGGAACTGGATTCTCTGATTCAAGAACTTGAAAAAAATTTGTCAGACAATTCAAACCTCTCTGAAAAATCAGATAAGGCAGCGGCAACAGCTCTAAAGCTCTCTGCTGCAACAGACAAACACTTGGCTTTTGCAAAGAAAAGCAGCTCAAGAGAATACACGGAATCTATAGGTGTTGCAGTATTGATTGCGGTTGTCTTGAGATTGTTTGTGTTAGAAGCGTTTAAGATACCCAGCGAATCAATGGTGCCTACCCTTATGGTGGGAGATCATATTTTTGTCAGCAAATATCGCTACGGCCTATCATTGCCGATTCTCAATAAGCGGTTGGTGCGATTTGCTGAACCCAAACACGGAGAGGTGGTTGTTTTTATTAAACCAAAAAGTGAGTCCGGGATAATGTCAGATTATGTGGGGGATGATTCAGATATGGCCGGCACTGACTTTATTAAACGAATTATCGGTCTTCCGGGAGATACTGTTGAAATGAGAGAGGATGTTTTGTATATCAACGGACAAATGCTTCCTCGCTGCCATGTCGGAACTCGTTCATATCGTACACGAATGCCCTTTGACAATTCCTGGCGTGACGGAGAAGCTGAATTGTGGGTAGAAAAACATGGAGACCATTTATATACTATCGCGGAATCTCAAGAAGGTCATAGAGACAGTTTCGGTCCCATCACAGTACCGTCTGATAGATTGTTTATGCTTGGGGACAACAGGGATAATTCCAATGATTCAAGATATTGGGGAACTGTTCCTGTGGATAATATAAAGGGAAGAGCAATGATTATTTGGTGGTCAAATCGTCGTCCGCATGGATTTCAATGGGATAGGGTGGGGAATTTGATCATGGGAAATCCTGATTTGACCGAGGAGCAACAAGAAGCTCTTTTGAAATGTCAGAATATGAGATAAGGTGTGTCCATGGGACTAAGGTCGAATATTTCACTTAAAGCGGTTGCGATTTTGGTGTCGATGATTGTGATCGAGTCTGCGTTTGCTCAAGAACAAACCGAACCTGATGCTCAACCTGCAGTTAAATCCCAAACTCAATCTGAAGTCGAATCAGAAGCTGAACAGTCTAAGTTAGCTTGGAGAAAAGACCCACAAGTTCTTCGGCGTCCGGGGTCCTATTTGGGGGGCGGATTGGCCTATTCCATGTCCAATGCATGGTATACAGTAAAATTGAGAGATTTTGTTCAGGATTATGATATGGGACCTGTTCACGGCTATATGACCTTTGTTAGAGTGGGAGACGCTTTTCGCGAATGGATAGCGGTAGGTTTTCAACTGGATCTGATTGCAGCAACTTTGGCAGGACAGGATTCTCCCGGCGCTTCGGCATTTGGTCTCTATGTCGATGCAACCTTCTACCCATGGAGAGGACTTGGACTTAGACCTTCTGTCGGTGTTGGATTCGGTTACGCCCAGGCCGGCAAAGAAACCCACGAATTGGGTTTCGGCGGGCCTCTTTCGCTCTCTTTTTCGGCATCTTATGAGTTTAGGGTCTCGCGGCGCGGTTTAACTATGGGCCCAATGATTCAAGTTTCATGGGTAAAAGGAGAGGATTTTGATGCTGTATTTTTTAATGTCGCGTTGGAAATTCTCAAATGGTTTAGAACGGCTCAAGGATAGGAGCAAACAATCAATAAATAGCGCAGTAGTTTGGATAGACTGAAGAAAGCCCGTCTATGTAAAGTCTAGGTTCTACACCGTAGGGGTGAGCTTTCATAAAGTCCCAACCGGCAACATATAGGTTTGAGGGAGCTGAGCAATGTCCTCCGCCATGGTTACAGTTGATTACAAAACTTCCTGCTTCGCTCATCATTTTGTCATAGGTAGCACTGGTTTCAGAGAAGGAAACTATTACTCTATCCGTAGATCCCCCATGCATGGTCATCACTGCCGGAGTGTGGTTTTTGTCTTGAATCGTTTGAGGGAAAACAAGACCTCCTGAGTTGGGTACTGTTGCGGCAATATATTTTGAACGCAAAGCACCCATGCAACCGGACTGCAATCCTCCTGCGCTGCATCCGGTGGTATAGATTTGGCGAGGGTTGATATTGTGCTCTTTAACTGCGCATGCGACGATTTGGTCTGCAATGTTAAAATCATCTTTAGAAAATGTGGCGGTTCCGGAGCAATCGCCTCCGGTTCCCAATGAATTATTAAAAGCTACAATAATGCCTCCCTGGTTGAGAATTTCGCTCCGTACTGAACTTGGAACCAACATGTTGACCTCTGAAGCGCTTGACCCTGTGCCGTGCCAATAGAACAGCAATGACCCATTGCCGTTTCCCTTTTCGCCGACCTGAAGCGAAATTCCCCCAAGACCTCCAACTGTTACAGTGCCGGTTGTAAACACAGGACATGAACCGTTAACCGGCGGAATGACAGGATCGGCGATGTAATTGTCAGAATCAGAATCGGTATCAGAGTCGGTATCGGAGTCGGTATCAGAGTCAGTATCTGAGTCGGTATCTGAGTCGGTATCGGTGTCTGTATCTGAGTCAGTATCAGAGTCGGTATCGGAGTCGGTATCAGTGTCGGTATCAGTGTCGGTATCGGTGTCGGTATCGGTGTCAGTATCTGAATCAGTATTGCTGTCAGTGTCAGAGTCAGTGTCTGAATCAGTATCAGTATAAGAGTTAGTGTCAGTATCTGAATCAGTGTCAGTATCTGAATCAGTATCGGTATCTGAATCAGTATCGGTATCAGAGTCAGTGTCTGAATCTGAATCAGTATCTGCATCAGTATCGCTGTCCGAATCAGTGTCTGCATCAGTGTCACTGTCAGCGTCAATCTCTCCAAACTCTGTTTCTGAATCGAGTTCTTCTTTTGTTGGATCGACGTTTTCAGAGCATGCACTTAGAATTAATACAAATATGCATAAACTTCCCCAAACCGTTTTTCGTAGTCTCATAATATACTCCTTTTCCATATATGTGAGCCGGAGCTCAAAACAAATCAATGTACATAAATTAAATAACCGTGCCGAACGGTTGACAAGCTTGTCGGTCGCACACAAACGGAGCACAGCAATCGGCGTCAACTGTACAATCGTCGCCGGATAGATCGCATAGCAACTCTGCTATTGCACTGTCACCGCATCGTTCCGTTTCCCTTAGCACGTCACGATCATAGTGAATTCGTATGCTTTGTGTTGCTAAAAATGATTTTGTAAAAATAGAACCTAGTGCAAAACTGCGGTCGATAATTGCCCTGGCACGCGGAGCATATAAATTAAAACCGGTTAGGTTTCTTAAGAGTATGTCCTCGGTGCCGTTTACATAGAAACGTAATTTTGAGGGTCGTGTAATATCCCAATAATCGCTAATACCTGTGAGTTCGAGATTGCCTGCAATAAAAACATCCAAGGAGCTGTTTTCTTCAAATACTATGTCCAAATCTCCGGCCAGGTCAAAATCTCCGGAAATGAACAAAGCAACAGGACCTTTAATGTAGAGAGTAAGTTTTCCATATCCCTTTATATTGTTAAGATAATAGCGTCCGCAATGAAGTGTAACATCTACATATGAAGTAATGAATTCAAGGTCGGAGGGGTCCAGTCCTATGTCAGAATTGTGATTGTCTTGTGATGCCTTGGTTGTAATTGCAGGAATGTCCAGAATTTCACCGGGGTCACAGGAACAAGGATGGGCAATATGAACGGTGTTTTTCACAATTGATCCTCCGATTGTTACCGATGAGAGTTGGGCTATTTCGCCGGACAGCTGGAGATTGCGTCCTGTTTCAACTCCTGCTTTATTTAGAAGATCTCCTGATATTAGAAGATCTCTAGAGACCTTGAGTTGTTTTTCCGAAACCAAACTTCCGGCAACTTGGAAGTCACCCAGAACAGCGGTTTCGTAAGCCAAGTTCAGGTCTTCTTTTCCGGTAGTAATTAGAGTGCCGCCTATCATTACCGTTCCAAAGACACTAAGCTTTTCGTTAACCCCAACCGCTCCGCCTACATCGTCTACGTCTGTATAGGTTGTGTTAGCGGAATCAAAAGAGTCAGTATACAGTCCTCCTAAAATTGTAGCGTTTTCACAGGTGCAAAGCGCAAACCTAAAAAGTCTTTCGGCAAGTTGTCCCGAACATATTGAGTATTCGTTTTCGGTTGGAACCATAACATAAGGGGTTTGACCTTCGCATACTCTATCAGTTATTTCTCCTATGCGGATGTGTTCATCTTCTTCTATGTCTATATCAGAACTGATTTCAAAAAGTATCGGCCCTTGAGTGCATCCCGATAAGGATACAAAAAATACAACAATTAACCGTTGCCTCATTAAAGCGACCTTTAATTTAGAGCTTGAGACTCTCATCAATAAAGAGAGCCGAGATAGATAGAAAATAAGCTCACAAATTTTCAATTATGTATTCCCAATCTCAGTCCGCCTCCGACCAAGAATCCTCCAAGCGATACTGATGAATCGCTCTCAACTGTTCCCACCGGATTTCGAAAAGTATAACCGGCAAAAAGCTCTATTGCTGCAATTAGTCTTCCTATTTTAAAAACAGGTCCCGCACCCAATTGAAGCTCTCCGGCAACACCGTCAATAGTACTTCCTCCTTTGTCAGTATTTGGATTTCCGCTCAGTCGAGTGTAACCGAGAAGAGCTGCTGTTGACAGTGATATATCAACATATTGAAAAGATAAGATGTTTCTAGAAACAACAATTCCCACAAGTCCGCAAAGAATACTAACATTGCCTAGAACTTTGTAGTGGCGAGCTCCTTCAATAGAAAAAATCAAGCCGAGTATGGTTAGTTTGGTAATAAATAAATCGCCCCTGATAGATCCATATCCGGTTAGAATCGAGAACTTCGCATGAGATTTAACTCCGCCTCCAAGACTTAAAGAGGTTTCCGGTTTTTGATCATGATGAGGTTGCGCAGTCTCCGAAAATGCAGTTTCGTTTTTGACTGAAGGTGCAATTGAGGGAATTGGTTTCGAATCTTTGAGAGTAAGCATCTGGGTTACTGTCAAAGCAATTAGTCGCTCACGCAGTTGGGATTCCTCAAGGTCGACAGAACGTTCAAAAACATTTGAAGAGTCGTTTAGGTTAGAGGATTGATTTTTGACAACTGTGATAATTCGAAGTGTATTGTTATCACATAAGAGTGTAACTTCAATCGAAGTGTCGTCTTCATTATTATTGAGTTCAATAGCGATAAGACGCTCTATTTCAACCTGATCCAGCGCGTCGCAAGCTTGTTGAACAATTGTCAATGCACCTGACCTAGCAGTTCTTGGACTTACTAAACCTAAGATCAAAACCGCTGCAGTAAAAAAAACGTGCAAGTATATTTTCCCATATGACCGGTTTCGGTACGTACTAATCAAGAAGTGACTGCATTTTTGAGACATACATTCCCTTCGGATAGTTGGCTAAATATGAACGAGCAATATTTTGTGCACGGATAGTATTTTTATTGTCGCGCCAGGACAGTGCCTGTTCGGCCAGCGCATCTTCGGCAAGAGATCTGCCGGGAGCATTGATAGAGCATTTCCTAAAGGCCTCTGCCGCTGCAGCATGCCGTCCGCGTGCTCTTTCAACCTTCCCTAAAATAAATTGAGCACTTGCTGTGGTTAGTTTGTTTTCTTTTTTTGCAATAATTCGGTTGAGGAGTTCTGCAGCTTCTGCAAAATTACCTTTTGATCTGGCTTTATCAACCCTGCTGAACAAGGAATCCGTGTTAAGTCGGTCATCTAAACTACCTTGTTTGCTTAAGCTATTTATATGAAAAACAAAATCCGTATCTTTAGGTATTGCTTCTTGAGATTGCAGCTGAAGAGTTAAAGAGTCGGCTTTGTTATCTGAATCCAAATCATTTGATTTAACGTTTGCTACTGTAATAGCCTCAGATGCACGAAGGGTAACTGTTCGTTCTTGATCGTTTACCTTAACAACACCTCTTTTAACTTCTACGCGAACCATGGACTCTTCAACTGATACAACAAAAACTGTTCCGATTACTGTTATTTCTACACCGGCGGCAATTATCATAATTGAGC
The DNA here is from genome assembly GCA_964458775.1 of uncultured Myxococcales bacterium. Taxonomy (GTDB): domain Bacteria; phylum Myxococcota_A; class Polyangia; order JAAYKL01; family JAAYKL01; genus CAYWLQ01. The sequence goes on from CAYWLQ010000078.1 coordinate 22,180, forward strand.
GGTTTTCACGGTGCATAATATCATAGATAGCTTCCCCAGCAGTCTGTTCTAAAACAATGATGTCTTCGGTTTGATGTAAAAAGTGAACTTCACCACCATTGTTTACAGTTATTTTACCGACATCCGCCAGAATCATTGTAGAAGAGTCTGCTTGCGATGACCTCAAAGAATTGGGAATATGAGTTAGGTTTAAAGGCTGATGTTGTAAGTCCTTAGAAGCAGCAATACTATTTTTATCATGAGTTTGAGAAATTGAAAAAACTATTGTTGTCAAAACAACAATCAAAAACAAAGCAGCTGCAACTGAACCCCCAATGCGCAAAACAGATGATGAAAGAATTTGTTTTTGACCCTTATTATTCAAAACAGCGCGGTAGATGCGTTGCTCTCGAACCTCATTCCAGCTGCTCTGTTGAGCCTTGTATGCTTTTATTATATCAATCATAGACATCGATTTTGCTCCGAATTTTTGTGTCAGCGGCTGCTATGCGACGCTTGACAGTAGCCGATGATATGTCGAGTGCTGATGCAACCTCATCAATGGTCCATCCTTCCAGTTGGTGCATGATCCAAGGTTCGCCCAATTTTTGGGGAATTCGACCTAGAGCATCTCGAAGATTGTCCAAACAAGAAGCCAGTTTGTCATCCGTTTCTGTCGGAGGTTTTGTAAAAACAGAAGAGAAGCGACATTTTGTCAATCTCCTTTGTGCTCGACGCACTGCGATTTTTGCCAACCAAAGGCGAGCGTGTTCCGGCGTTCTAAGATCTTTTATTTTCTGAAATGCTGTAACAAATGTTTCCTGTACTACATCATCTACTTCTCCATTGTCTGCTAAGAGCCGATGGGCAACACCTGCAACATAGCGAGCATATTTTTTATAAAAAGCATAAAAAGCAGACTCATCGCCGGAAATAATCCGTTGAATAAGAAAACCATCTTCCGGCAAAGAGGCGCATGCTTTTAACAAAACATTCATAGCGTATAATATGAGCCCGAAAAGAATATAATTCAGCTCAATTATTTAAAGAACCGGTGCATTTTTCTGTCATAGGAGAAAAAAGCCTTATTGCAAAAGCCGATAAAATGAATTGACGAAATCTGAGAGAAAAAAAGAAAAAGGCGTGCTTTTTTTCCTTCTTTCTATCCTATTATTCTGTTTTTGTTGGATATATACATTGGGTGGTGATAGTTTTTTGACATTGGGTGGTGATAGTTTTTTGATAGTTTTTTGAGATGGTTTTGTGATGGTTTTTCGCGTTGGGTTATAAGAATTTTTAGCAATTTCTCAAAAACCGCTAATGAAACAGAAAAGTAGAGTAGATGCGGGGTTTATCCCCGCTTAAAAAAAAATACAATCATATCAAGATATTAATAGAAGGAATAATCTCTCTTCTATCGAGGAAGCCAATTTTTATGGGTAGTTTCTGATAAGCTAAGATCTTTATCCTTAAACATTTCACATGACACAACTAAATCATTAAATGATATATAGTAATAATGAGTGGAAAAGAAGAATAGCTGAACTTTGAAGCAATCAGACAAAACAAGAATGTTCCTTTTTTATTGTTCACTTTTATATATCGTAATGTCAGTTTTTGCATGTCGTGCGGAAGAAACCGGTGTTAAATCGGAACATGCAAGTTTAAAAGAACAGCACAATTCTTCTACCCATATTCATGCTTCGCTTTTTTACAAAATTTCCGGCATTTTGGGAGACCGTTGGAATATCTTTCGTCAAGGCGAAAACTTGATTGCGGAGCTAAAAGAACTGCCTAAAGTGTATAACATGTATAGTATCGATCCTCATGATGCGAGGCAACTTGCTAGTGAACAAGACTTAGAGGTTCGTGCTGCAATTTATGAAAAATTTCGCAGAAATATTTCCTACCGTATTATTGTTAAAGACGGTCCTAAACTCAGCGAATCTGAGGTGAACCGTCGTTTGCAGACAAATAAGAGTGTTGCGGAAAAAATAGACAAAATGAAAAAAGAGGGTATTGTTCCCAATTACAGAATGACAGTCGAGGATGAATTGCGTTTTCAAGAAGTTTGGAAAATGGCCGAAGAAATTCCTTGCGGTGTATATCAAAATCGCTCTGTTTACCTTTATCTAACGCATTTAGGTGCCGCAGATACGGCTGCTTCTGCTCACAAAGACTACTACACCGCAGCATTCAACATCGCTCAGAGCCTTTTAACTTATAAAAATGTACGTTTTCGGCGCGGACTTAAAGATTCTAGATGGTGGACAGCTCCTGATAAAGACGAAGACTGCGCATACAATAGCCTAGGTAGAATTAAGTCTGTTGCTTGTCCATGGTGAGATTTTGACAGTCCGGTGTTCTGCGACAATTAGAAATCCACGCTGACGACAATTCCTGGATTGTTCTTAACTCCTGGATTGCCTTCAACCCCGACGAGATTGCCTTCAACCCCCGACGAGATTGCCTTCAACCCCCGACGAGATTGCCTTCAACCCAGATTGCTTTCAACCCTAGATTGCTTTCAACCCCCGAAGCGGATCCGGGCTTTCAACCCCCGACGCGGATCGCACTGATTTCTTTCTGAAAAAAACCAAACTATTCTTTTCGGCACCTAAGAACTTTGTATTTGTTTTCAAAAAAAACACTTGCCTGTGCA
>CAYWLQ010000079.1:0-24622 GCA_964458775.1 uncultured Myxococcales bacterium
GTTAGGCTGCATAGAAGACGAAAGCTTAGGGGTACTTCTGCGGAAACGTCTTTTTCTACTTTCACACATAGCTTTTCGGATTGGCTTTGAATGTCTTTAACATGGTGGAGTAGATATCTTGAGCAGATTCTGTTGCATCCTTCATATGTTGTATTCGGATTCGATCATCCGGCGACATATTGAACCTCAGCAGTACGCAACACATCGTCTCTAAAATAGCGTGACAGCTCGTTCGGAGTTCGAAGGTCCACTGTACGTCCGCCAAGAAGATTGGATAGCTCATGTTCCATTTCGGCTAGGTCTAAAAGGGTCGGCTTTGCTCCCTCTCTAAATTCTACTAGAAGGTCTATATCGCTGTTGTCGCGATCTGTACCCTTTAAAACGGACCCGAATAAGGAAAGCTTAGACACCGAATATTTCTCACAAAAGTGCTCTAGATCTTCGGGCGGTATGGGCAATCGATTAGACATTTCAATCTCGTTTTTACTGATAGATATTAGGGTTTGCGTATCAGCGATACGCACTAACCTTTTGTTTTATTCTACATCATAACAGAAGCTAGGTGTCAAGAAAGTGCATTCCGCATCAATTTAAAGAATACTCAACAATCACGAAGGAACGGGTTTCATGTCTAAAGAAGTAATGCCGAAGAATGTCCCAATAATACCCCCATAAATACCAATATAAAAAAGTTGCGAAAAATTGTCGTCATCTCCAGAGACCAGAGACTTGTGCCGTAGCTTAGATGTGTACGGCGGAGGAATTGTTGACATGGTTGATAAGCCAATTATAAAGGTTGTTAAGAATCTTTTGAGGCTGCTATCGAAATGAACCGCCTTAGTTTGTGTTGAGGCATCTTTTTCCGAGATGCCCAATTACCACATGTCAAGAGCGCAAAACGAGCTGCCGTATAGGCCGGTTCTGAGAAGATAAATAGTATTTATGTCGAAACCGCACTTGCTGAACATTACATCTAGCACAGGTCCTGGTGGAGGATCGGTGACACACAACGGAAGCCCGTACTCGTAAAGCGGAAGAAAAAACTGTTTTGCGTCTGCTGTGGTAATGATCATTGCTAGACTATTCCCTCTTGGCATGTGTGCAGTGTTCAAAGCCGCCCCGGTGAGATCAGTCTCCGAAATGGTGCAGTCGGTCGTTTTTGATACTCTGCCTTCTGAAAAATCGCCCAACATCAGGCGACCGTTTCGGCCTACTGCCGCAAAGGTAACTTCGTATCCGTAAAGACTTAACGGAGACGACAAATGTACGTTGAGAAGATCATCATCAGCGCCGTTTTCAATCTCAAACCAGTCCAATCCGTCAAAAACTGCTGTGCGTCCGCCTTGCCCTACAGCAACGAAGCGTTGCAGAAACAGATCGGAGGACTGTGATTCACTCGCAGAAACGGCATTGAAGAAGTTCCCGCTGCCGATTGGGATTGGTACTTCCCATTGACCGTCCTTAAAAACAGCGACTCCGTCTCCTACCGCAACTAGAGTACTGCCTAGCGTTGCGGTATCCCGGGGCGCAATGCCGGGCGGTACTTCGCCGTTCTCAATAGGTGCGAGCACAGCGTTTTCTTTGTCTGACAACAAGCTGTATGTTGCCAGATAGTAGTTCTCTTTGTTTGTTTTGAGCAGCAAAATATAGGAATCTGTCTTTGCTGAATAGGATATGGAAACGGGTGTTTCACCAACCGGACCTAAAGTAACAATTTGTTTTGTATATGCCGTGAAGTCCAACAGAAACGGGCGCATTCCTTCGTCCGTATTTTGTTCCCCAAGAATACCGAGTCGATAATAGTTTCCTCCGTCCGCGACGTCTGTGAAAACTGCAGTTTCGTCAATATCGGCCGCCGATACCTGCAAATTGCTATCATCTATCCTGTAGCCGGGACACGGGTAGCTCACCATTCCAGGACACCCGTCCTCTTGCGGCGGTTCGGACGGCTTAGAAAGAACACTCCCCGGCAGGGTTCTGACAGGTCTGAAACCGGAGTAGTACGATCCAACTGAAACGATATATTTATTGTCCTTTCCTCGGAACGCGGCGCGGCATTCTTCAGCTTCCCAGGGAATTCCTCTGGCGGTAGTCAATTTTTGCCGCTCCGAATTATCAAAGGGGTTTGTTGCGGACTCATCGGGGTATATTCCAATCCATTCCGTCCACTCACCTACGTTTCCGAGCATATCGAACAGTCCCCAGTTGTTCGGATGTGATATTCCCACAGGACGGGGTTCATTTGGGAAATTGTCACATCCGATAGCCTGAAGCATCGACTCCGGTGCATTCGGCGATTGATTTCCTATGTAGGTTGCGGTCTCTGTTCCTGCTCGGGCAGCATATTCCCATTCTGCTTCCGTGGGCAGCCGATAGCCGAGGCAGTGATAAGAAGTGGGAAAGGCGCTTGATGCCTCGTAGCAGCGTTCAAGTCCGTTTAGTTCCGAAAGAGCATCCAACCAATTTGTCATGTCTGATATTGTTATTCTTCGGATCGGACAATCATCGCTCAAACAGTTGTTTCCCATATCCGTCGGTGTGTTAAATCCCAAGGCTTTCCACTGAGCGATGGTGATTTCCGTTTCTGCGATTTCAAAGCTGTGTGTCAAGGTAACCGAGTGAATGAGCTCGTTCGGCTTATGCCCCCTTTCATTTTCAGGAGACCCCATTTTAAAGGTTCCCGGGGAGAGCTCAATCCAAGTGATGTCGGGATTTATCAATGTAGAAGACGAATCCAAAAAAGACAAATCCGTAGAAGAAATAACGGTAATTTCAGAATCGATTCTCAGATCGGTTTCGTAGTCACCGGACGATTCGGTTGAGGACTCCGATTCTGTACTTGGAAGGTCTCTTTCGGATGGCGGTTCGATCATCGAATTACTATCTGTGACGTTACTTGAATCAATGTTGCTTATGAAAGGTTCAACCGTTTTGCAACCGAAAATGAGGACGGCTGTTAAGCCTCCGAATAGCGAAAATAGAAAGCGAAACATATTTCACCTCGTCAAGGTTCTATAAAGGGAAGTGTCACACTCAAATGACTGTGTGTCCGAAAGTATCGTCAGCGACATAGGAGCGGCCGGTATTTGTGTCGCTAAACCGCGCGTGGTCCGAGCAACAGTTCATCGACAGAGAGATAGTAAGAATAAAGGACCGTTTCACTGTACCCATTAAAACCTTGTTTAATTTAATATCATTTTTGTTTTGCGATGAAAACAGAAAATCCAGCCAAAAGAGAATATAAAGGGAGATACAAAGAAGAGGAGATACAAAGGTGACACTGACAAATAACCTTGCGCTTACCGGCAGAAACACTCGTAAAGATGCCCTTCTCGATTACAAAACGACCGTTTATTGCATAGAAAGTGTTCCGACCAAAGATAATCCAAGCTTCCATTTCTAAGCGGTTATTAGAACAAGAAGAAGCTTGCGGTTTTAAAACAGAAGGTCTTTTTACAAAACGTATTAGACATTTCACAGACGGGGTAAGAAGTCAGGGGAGTCAGGGGGACACTGACATATCTCTTCGACATATCTCTTCTGACAGATATCAAGCACCGCTTACCATGACCCCGCTGACAACTTCAAGCTCCCCCTACTTCTCTCCGTCCCGACAAATACTTGGTTGGTCTGTACAGGTTCTTTCTGTGTAAGACAGACACTTGTGCTTGATTAGCGGTTGGTATTGCGGATTGTTGAACGGCAGTTCGTTTTCTTTCCAATCTGCTGTTAGGCTGCATAGAAGACGAAAGCTTAGGGGTACTTCTGCGGAAACGTCTTTTTCTACTTTCACACATAGCTTTTCGGATTGGCTTTGAATGTCTTTAACATGGTGGAGTAGATATCTTGGGCAGTAGCCCACTGCAACTCTATCCTCTGAGGCGGGCAGATGCCTTAAACCATGTGCAAAAAAGTGACTGTGATATTTTCCGTTTTGATTCTTTTTAGGAAAAGGAAAGATCTCAAAGCGATCTGTAACGCTTTTACCTCCACTGCGTGCAAGTAGTTCAACCGGATCTATTTTAGTGCCTGACAGCCCCATCCATGAAACAAAATCTTCATAGTCAGGACGCGAGGGCGAGAGCATTCTTGTAGCAAAAAGCGGAAACAACATGGACGATTTGTATTCGCCGTATAAATCGGAAAAGGTACCGATGGGTTGAAAGCCTCCTTCTTTTTCCAAACAGCAAAATCATGGTCTGCATGAGGCATGTTAATCATCTTGGCAACTGAGAAAAATATGAAGGACATATGAAAGATAGTAGGGCAGGGCAGGGCAGGGCTAACAAAACTACAAATATAAAATGTTATTCTAAAGATTTCAGTAAAATGTCAGAAGTTTAAAAGCATTATTAAATCCTTATGTTGACACGTAAGATAATTTTGCCTAGTTTGCTCATTATATATTGATGTAAATAAGCTTTAGAGAAAAAGGAATATCATGAACATTGTCATTCTTCACGGAACACCAAAACCGAACAGTCAAGTATCGTACAGTGTTGCCTATATTGAATTTTTTATGCGTAATTTTACAGAGCACACCTTTTCAGTATTTAAAATCGGTTCTGATATAAAAAAACTGCAAAAAAGAGAAACAGAGTATTCTGAACTTTTAGACTCTGTTGAATCCGCAGATGCGGTATTGTTTATAATGCCTGTATATTCAGCTATGGTTCCAAGCGGGGTTAAATCGTTTGTTGAGCTGATCAACACCGACAATGCCGCGAAAAAGGCTTTTGCCGGCAAATGGGCTGCAACGGTAACAACTTCTGTCAACGTTCTTGATCGTTTTGTCGGTCAATACATACATGCTGTTTGTGAAGATTGGCACATGCATTATGTGGACTCTTTCTTCGGTACGATAGTTCCCGTTATTGACGAACAGTATAAAAAGAACCTGTACCGCTTTTACTTTCGATTTTTAGCTGCCGCCCAAGAACGTATTCCTGTGCAGAAAACTTTCAATTCTAACTTTGTTGCAGTTCCTAAATACAGCGACTCTTCAACCGAATTTACCCCCAAAAAATCGGGTAAAAAAATTGCTTTGATAACGGACATGGAACATGCAGGTGAAAACCTATCGGAAATGATAGTCTCCTTCTGTAATAGTGCACTCTTTGAAGTGGAAGTAATCGATCTTTCTGAGTACAATTTTTCGCACTGTAACGGTTGTATTCATTGCACACAAAAACTTGAGTGCGCTATCAAGGACGGGTTTCAACAACTTCACAAAGAAAAAATTCTAACTGCTGATGCACTGGTCATTGCCGGAACTATAGTTGACCGCTATCTGTCTTCGGAAATAAAGAAATTTTTTGATCGAGGTTTTTATCAAAACCATATTCCTTATATGAAGGACAAACCCGTTGCGTTGATAGTTTCAGGTCCGCTGAGAGATAATATTACAATTCAAGAGTCCGTAATATCCATATTAGAGCTTCGAGGAGCGGCATGTATCGGTTGTGTCACAGATGAGTCAGAAGACAACGTCCATACCGCCGCGTTGATCAAACAACTGGCAATGAATTTGTCTGATTGTGTAGAACACAATTACACGAAACCGCTTTCCTTTTACGGCGTCGGCTCACAGCGCATTTTGAGAGACTTTGTGTATCTAACCAAATATCCGTTTAAAGGAGAGCGCCCCTATTTTAAAAAACATGGTTTCAAAAGCTTTCCGCAAAAAAGATATAAGGTACGCCTGTTAACCTGGATTCTGATTATCAAGTCAAAGCTGAGCAATTCTGCCGAAGTGCTAAGAAGCTATCAACAAAAGCGAGCCCAAATATTTAAAGGGTTGTTTTTCTAGGAAAAAGTCATAGCTAAAAGGGTGTTGTGATCTTTTTTTGAAATGGTGATTAATGATCCGATGAAAGATAATATTTTAACGAACCTTGATGTACCTTGGATTACCAAAAACGGGGAATTAGATCTTTTCAAATTCCCAATTGATGCAACCTTAGCTCAGACAGTGAGTACCGATTATAAGGCTTTTCGCTACGGATGCCTAATGTGATCTTCCATGGCCTATGCGGGGCGCAAAGAGGCGTCTGTGATGATGTATGGACTCATGAACTACTATGCCTCCGACCTTACCAGAAAAACTGTTCCGGAAAATACTTCAATATATGATCATGAGTTACAAAAAATATTAGATATTGAAGCCTACATAGAAAAAAATGGAAAAAAAGCTAAACAAACGCAAGGGAACGAAAATAGAGCATAGCGTGACGGAAGACAGAAGTCCATCGCCTTGATCGGAATAGCTTTTCTTACTGCAGTTGCGCATTGATTTTAAGATTAAGGGGAACACTAGACTTTAAAGAGAACATTACTGACATATATCTTATCTTGTAGCTAAAATCTTTTCCTTTGCTTTGCGATATTTTCGGTGCAAGGCCCAAATGCGGCGGAACAATATTCTTTATTCTTCGTCATTTTTCTTTGGATAGATAAGTGATCTTCTTTACCGGCTTTTCGTATTACAGAAGAAATATTACAGAAGAATGTCTCTAATATTTTTTCTCTAATATTTCTACATACCGGCTTGCAAATGAAGAGAGCCGTTTCCGTATATCTGAACCGTTCTCCGATCCTTATGGGCGGTTAGCGGTACACTGTTAGCGGTACACTGGTACAGTGTGATACAGTGTTAGTGGTACAGTAGCATCTAGAAAGCAATAACGATTTACAAAATGATTTCGGGCCGATCCTTATGGGCGGTTAGCGGTTCAGTGGGGTTCCCGGGCCGATCCGTATGGGCGGTTAGTGGTACAGTGAAAAGAGTATCGCCCAACGAAATGAAGGCAACGGCAGAACTCGATCATGGAACCAAGAAGAGGTTTTTGTACGTTGCTTTGACCAAGAAGGCTTTTTATTTTTCCTACACACCACCCGATTTTTAGTCTTCGAGTCCACTGCTTGTATGTTTTGTATAAGAAAAGGAGATTTTTAGATGAAATATTTGGTTGAGGTGATGTCATGGACAGCAATACTCCTGCTTTGTTCTATATTGTCAATGTGCGGCCAGTCGGGGAACGGAGATTCTGACGACAATACTGATAGCGACACCGGGAGCGGGGACGCGGATGCCGACTCAGATACAGACGCCGATGCGGACGCGGATTCAGATACAGATACAGATACCGATGCGGATGCGGATTCAGATACAGACACGGATGCGGATGCGGACGCGGATGCGGATGCGGATGCCGACACGGATACGGATGCCGATTCGGACGCGGACGCGGATTCGGACACGGACACGGATGCCGATGCTGACACGGACTCAGATGCTGACACTGATACGGACACTGATACGGACACCGATACAGATACAAACACCGATGCCGGCGACATTTGCCAATATGAGTGCTTGGATCACTGTATGTCATGGGGAGGAACAGTTATGGACGGCACATGTCCAAATGATCAACGATGTTGCCAAGGAGCTGTGATTCCCGATACAGATTCGAGTTCTTCTGATGCTGATACTGATACCGATACAGACACTGATACGGACACCGATACTGATACCGACACCGATACTGATACCGATACTGACACTGATACCGATACCGACACGGACACGGATTCCGATACGGATCCGGTGTGTGATACGACCTGGGATAGCGCCCGCAATAAGGGGGACGGCCTTGCCTTGACTCCGCCGATGGGATGGAACAGCTGGAATGTGTTCCACGAAAACATCAATGAGAGCCAAATTAAGGAGATCGCCGATGCAATGGTCAGCACGGGCATGAAAGATGCAGGTTACCAGTATATAAATCTGGACGATAACTGGATGGCTGCACGGGAAAACGGCAAAATGATGGTGGATAGAACACGCTTTCCAAACGGCATGGACGGGCTCGCAGAATACATTCATAGTCTGGGGTTGAAGCTTGGCATCTATGGTGATCGAGGCGTTGAGACTTGCCATAATTACAACAACAACATTACCAAGAACAGCGGTAGCTACGGATACGAGGAAAGTGATGCCCAGAGCTTTGCGTCCTGGGGAATTGACTATCTCAAATACGATAACTGCGATCCGGCTCCGGGAAGATCAGGGGATCAGGCACAGCGCGAAGACTACGAAAGAATGGCGGCGGCATTGCGGGCAACGGGCAGACCGATTGTTTTCAGCATCTGTGCCTGGGATTACAAGCCATGGATGGTAGAAGTGGGGCATTTATGGCGGAGCACCTTTGATATTGGTCCATGTTTCAGCGCGGCCAACGGGTGCAGCAGCTGGTTCCGAAATATCGACCAAATCATTGACGAGAACAACGAGTCGCCGGATGCTGCGGGGCCCGGGCATTGGAACGATCCGGATATGCTTGAGGTCGGCAATCGCGGCCTGTCGAACACCGAGGCCGCTTCCCATTTCAGTATGTGGGCGATCATGGCAGCGCCGCTCATCGCTGGGAACGACATTCGCAACATGCCCAATGAGATCCGCGATATTCTTATCAATAAGGAAGTTATCGCCGTGAACCAAGATCCAGCCGGTTTTCAAGGCAAACGGATTGTTGATAACGGCGACCTCGAAGTCTGGATGAAACCTCTGTGTACCCGAGAAGGACATGAAAAGGCAGTGGCTCTTTTCAACCGAAGCGGCAACACTGCTCAGATTTCGGTGTCTTTCAGTGATATCGGCATTTCGGGAACAGCGACCGTCCGCAATCTCTGGACCCATACGGATCTCGGAGAGTTCAACGGTTCATACTCAACCGACGTCCCCTCCCATGGGGTCGTGATGCTGAAGATCGTCGCCGTCGGAGTCAAGTAGGCTGACCGGCGCGACGTCGAGTTGTACCCAGCAAGACGCATTTTTGAGAGTTGAAATTGGAGTTACCTTTTGAGATGATATGATGGATACGTTCGGATAATAAAGCAGATTATAAAGGGGGGGCAGTGTGCTGGGGTTAGTGTGCTGAGAATTATAGGCTTCGGTCGGCTCTAACAGTCGGTCTCTAACAGTCGGTCTTTTAGTCCTGATGCTCTGTTTGTTTCGAATTGTACTGCTTTGCGGAATACGGTCGAGGAGCCTATTACGGTCAGTTTCTGTTTTGCTCTTGTTATTGCTGTGTACAGCAGTTCTCTTACCATCACGGGCGATTGGGTTTCGGGTATTATCAGATATGCGTTGTCGTACTCGGAGCCTTGGGATTTATGAACGGTTATTGCAAATACTGTTTCAATTTCTGTAAGGCGGACGGATGAGATAAGTTTAAATGTATCTCCGTCGGTAAAAGCTATTTTTCTTGATATTCCTTGATTTGAATTTACTACTATTCCGGTGTCTCCGTTGAAGAGTTCTGTATTGTAGTCGTTTTTTGTAACCATTACCGGTCGTCCCGGATAGTTTTTTTGATCTCTTATTAAAATCTTTCTTGCGGTCAGCATGTTTTCGATTTTGGAATTAAGAGTATATTGTCCGACCGGTCCTGTTCTGTGCGGTGTTAGCACACATAGTTTTCCGAGTCTCTTGAGCGCTTCATGAGGGGGAAGGTTGACAATATTTTTAAATATTGTTGAAAAATCATCGGCTGATTTATTTAATAAAATACTCACCGTTTTTTCGTCGCTTTCGGCGGCGTAAAAACCGACTTGGCCGGACGGATCATTTTGCAAAATGTTGAGAGCATCCTCTGCGTCTCCCGCTGTTACTGCTCGGGCTAATCTGCCTATACCTCCTTTGGAATCGAATCTAAAACTTCCTGTTAACCTAACAGATGCTTGGTCTAGGTTTGGTGTAGCAGCGCATGATGCGTCAAAGATGTCTGCCAGTACTGCTCCTGATTCAACCGATGCTAACTGATCTTTGTCACCAACGATGACAACTTTGGTATCAGGTTTTATCCTGCTTAACAAATCATGCATCAACGAAAGATCCGCCATGGAAGCTTCATCAAGTATAATGAGATCAGCACCCAGAATACGTTTTGATTGTGTCGGTGAAGTGTTAGCTTCCCAAGCTATGGTGTTTAAGAGTTTGTGAACAGTGTAAGCTCTTTGCGGAACAAATTTCTCAATTGCTCTGTAATTGTCTCCAAGCAAAGAAAGCGAATGTGAAAGCGATGCTTTTACCGATTCCCCCAGCCTTCTCGCCGCTTTTCCGGTGGGAGCTAACAGCTCAATCTTGGGTGCATATCCTTTGCTTGTATAAAATCGATACAAATTCAGTAAAAGCACGCCGATAACAGTAGTTGTTTTTCCGGAACCCGGACCTCCGGTAATTATTGAGAGCTTGCGACGTACTGAGGTTTCAACGGCCTTTCTTTGACCGTTGTTGTTTTCAGGCGAAGGTCGGCCGAAAAGTTTAGTTAGATCTTTCTCAAGGGCTTCGTCGTCAAAGTCGATTTCTGCAGGAACATTCATGGTATGAAGCATTTGAGCCAGTTCCACTTCTTTGGTATAGTGACGATGCAAATACAGCCTGAATTTGTTGTCTAGCACGAGGGGTGTTGTTTTTTCTCCAAAAGACACACACTTGCTGTTTCGCAGAGAGTATAACCAATCGCTTAAGGGCGGCCATTTGAGTTTTGTATCTCCTTCTGAGGTTGTGACAGCTTTATCTGCAAAGAAATTTAGGTCTGCGCACAGGTGTCCGCGTCTGCTTTGTGAGAGCGCCAGAGCTGCTCCCAATAATACATTGGGGTTTGTTTCGTTACAAATGCGAGCTGCGGTAAGGGCAAAGTGATATTCCAATAGTGTAAAATATTCGAGTTCGAAAAGCTGTTTTAACGAGGCAGTCATTTGCGACCTCTTCCGGGGTTTTTTTCGTTTGTATCAGGAGCAAAAAATCCCGGCAAAGTAAGCTGCCGATTTCTGTCGGTAAGTTGGGTTGAGTCGGTGTTATATGATACTGACTGTGTTTTGTCAGGAATGTTCGAAGTATCCTGCTTAGGCAGTAAAATCGGTTGCCCTTTGAACAAACATGATAATCCTTCAATCAGTTCTTGTTTAGGGCGATCAAAGAATATACCGAACGGTTCTTTTGTTTTTCCTGTCATTCCGCGAAGGTAGAGATAAAAAACTCCTCCGAAGTGAAGATCATAAGAGTAGTTCTTAAGACTCATAGTCAGACGTCTATGAAGTGCCGTTGCATACAAGTGATACTGCAAATAGTAGTGATGGTCGGCCATTGAGGTTTTTATAGCTTCCAAGTTATAGTTTTCGGTTTCGGCACCCAGATAATTAGACTTATAGTCGGCCAAATAGTATTTACCTCTATGTTCAAATACCAAATCGATAAAGCCGCGCATATAAGACGAGTGTGATGACAAAGAGAGTTGTCCCAATTCTTCTGCATAGAATCTGCCGCAGACTTGACAGTACTCGGTAAAAAGTCTGCTAATAGCGTTTGGCAAAGATGCTTCCGTCGTTGTCGGAAACAAAAATGTCTGCTCGCAAATTCTTTGATCCACAGAAATGTCAGATAAAGAAAATACAGCATCGTGTGCAACAAGAGGCTTGGATAGTATAGTGCGCAGGTCTAAGAATAAGGGCTCCTTCCATTCAGTATCAAAGCCGAAATCTGACAAAGCTTCGACAACTGTTTCATCCTTGGGGGTTTCAAAGTCCAAATTTTGAAAAATAGTGTGAAGAAAAATTCCAGCCGAGGCTCCGCGACAAAAGTTCAGCAGGCTCTTTTCTTCTGTATTTGTAATAGATTCTAAAGGAACTCTTATGCCTGTATTATCCGTGACGGGGAAATTGTTATTTTCAAATTCATCTTCAATTGTTTCAAATTCAACCTCTACACCCTTTGTCAACGAGGTAAAACTGGAGGTTATTAGGGGATGGCGAATATCTACATTAAACTCTCTCACTTCTAAAAAGTCCGCGGGTAATTCCTCTTTATAAGTCTCAACTTCATCTGAAAATATATTAAGTTTTGATATTCTGATAGCTTCGTCGGAGAGGTCTTCCCAGTATTTGAGCTTAGCTATCATTTCTTCATCGGATATCGGTATTTCTTGTTTTAATAATTCACCAAATAACATTTTTCCTAATGAAGAATTATCCAAACCGTTAAACGCTCCCATGATTACAAAGCACTGATGCTTGGCTCTGGTAAGGGCGACATAGGTCAACCGAACACTTTCTGCTTCCTGTTCGAGCAGGTGTTGGTTGCGACATTGTTCTAAGATATTGCCCGAAATATCTAAAGTAAGAATATCATCTTCAGGAGAGTGATATAGGAGTGCCTCATCGTCTATTTCCGACAATCCTGACTTCCATAAGTACGGACAATAGACAATGTCAAATTCGAGACCTTTTGATTTATGCATTGTAAGCACTTCCACTGCTTCGCTTTCACTCTCAAGTCTCAGCTCAGCCTCACTGAGGGATGACAGCTCAGCTGCTGCGTTTTGATATCTTTGTTCAAGCCACTGAATCAATGCTGTTCCGGCAGTTCCGTTTTGAACGATAAACCGATCGGCTAGATCGCAAAGATGACGATAATCTGTCATGATTCGTTCACCTCGGTTACTGCTGAGTATTCGCTCACCTAAGCTAATATGGTGAGTCACAGATGTCGATAGATCAAATTTGACACACTCATCTGAAGAGGGTAGGGGGGATTTTAAAATGCTATTACCAAGTCCTGAAATACAGGGCGGTTCATCTATTTCAACCGATAATATTTCCTGAAATACTCTAAACAGCCCCCATCTATTTAGAAGGTCTCTCCAAAACAAAAAACGCTCAGTCCACTTTTCCAATTCAAATGAGTCTTCAATAATTGTTTGTATATCTGATGCAGTAAAACCGAATAGGGTTGATGATAGCGACGCTGTTATTGCACTTAGGTTTGAAGGATCATTTAAGGCTCGCAGCAAAAGGTGCAGATTAAGGGCTTCTTGTGTGTCAAAGACGCTGTGATCTTTTAATAATACAGCAGCAATAGAGGCAGCGTTGAGAGCACCTTTAAAAAGCTCTGCCTGTTTATTGGTTCTAACCAGCACGGCAATTCTTGAAGGTGTAATCTGATTGCCGTTCTTATCTTTTTGTCCGAGAAGTTTTTTAATATCGGCTGCAACTGCCTTTGGTATATTTGTCTCAAAAAAATAAGCCGGAATATAATTTGCTTCTTCAACATTTGCTTCTTCTCTACTGACAAATTTAAAGTCAATTGCTCCTACAGAACCCGGCACAGCTAACAAATCTTCTGCACCTTCTCTGTGGTAAACTTCTGTAAAACAAATTTCTTCGAATAAGAAAGGGTTGGTTTGATTGAGGAACAAAGTATTGACCGCACGAATCATTGATGGGTCGGAACGATAATTAGTATTTAGAGTAAACTTGTTTTCAGATGCGGCCCTTACCGCTTGAAGATAGGTATAGATGTCTCCGCCTCTGAATGCGTAGATTGATTGCTTGGGATCACCTATAACAAAAAACGGTGCGTTGCTGTATTTAAATGCCCGCTCAAAGATTTCGTATTGTACTTTGTCCGTATCTTGGAATTCATCGATAAGAACCGCCTTAAATTTTTCTCTCAATATAGAAACAAAAACCTCAGAACCGGATGCGAACAAGGCCGAATGTACTTGTTTGAGCATGTCATCGTAAGTGCGCAGCTCTCTGTCCCTTTTAACCTTTTCAAAGGTTTCACGGCATTCTTCTATAAATCTCAACTTAAACTCTAACAGCAGATTATCAAAAAGACCGTATGCTTGCAGCAGTTCATTTATTGCTTCAAAAAAATCATGAGAAGGAGGATCTTTTCCTTCTTTGGTCTTATCCTTTATAGCGGAACTCGAAAAACGATTGGCAAGATCCCACTGCGTTAACAGGCATGGTTCAGAGCATGAAAGCTCTGCGGAAAGTCGATCAAGCCAATTGTGCACATAATCACGCCGGTATGTTTTATGGCTTAAAGAAGGGTGCGTTACGATGAGTTGTTCTAGGTAGTCTCGGTCTAGGTTGAGACAATCTTTGGCTTTGAGATAGGCAGAACGATATAAAGAAGATGGATTTACCGCTTCGCATATTGTAGGTCTTATACGTATAAGACCGGGGCCTAAGGCTTTGCGTAATAAGCCGGACATCTTTTTAGGCGTCATACCTATATATTGAATATATTCAAGAAAAAGACTATTATTACAATTAGCTGTATAATTTATAAAATAGTCAGATGCTATTTCATCTATAATTGCGTCAGTGTTGGCTGATAATTCAGCATCAAACGAAACGCCGCTGTCAAATGCATATTCCTGAAGCAGTCTGCTGCAAAAACCGTGAATCGTAGAAATATTGACCCTGTCCATGCATGCAAGAGCAGTGCGAAGTTTATACATCTGCTCTCGGTTAAGGTTTGAAGAGTCTTTAAGTGCATCCTGAATTCTGTTTCTTATTTTGGTTTTTAGTTCTCCTGCAGCGGCATCGGTAAAGGTAACGGTTAGAATCTCTTCAGCATCCAGGTTGCGTTCAAGAATAAGCCGTGTAAATAGTGTGCATATGGCATAAGTCTTTCCGCAACCGGCACTTGCTTCTATAACTTGAAATCCGTTTAGGGGTTGATTATCGGGACTAAATAATTTCATGTTGTTTTTGACTTCTTTTGGAAAGACTGCACCAACGGACCGAATGCAATAAGAGCTGTTTCTACAAAATCCATATCATCAAAAAACTGCTCTGCTTGGTTGTGAATCTCAATGGGTTTAGAAAACGGATTAAGACCTCTAAATGCGGTTCGTATATATGCACTCGAAAGCAGATTCTTCTTGAGCAATTCCTGTTCCGCTTGACCTAAAATTTTATCAAGCGGTTTGGAATCCAGATAATCCTTGGCAAATTTATAAGAAATTTTTCCGAATAAAGGAAGAGGGCGAGAAAGCCCGTCCAGGTACAAAGAAACTAAATCTTTGAGAATTTCTGAAGGATTTTTGGGAACTGCCAAGGTGCTGACATTTAGTTCTCTTTTGTCGGAAGAAATCAGCAGAGCATCGCTTGCGGTTATCTCACATGCTGTTGCTAACAGATGACGCAAATAAAGCGAAGTCAGCAAGCTTTCATATCTGTATTTTGAAAATACAAATTCTGTAAGGCCGCCTGTTCTGAGGCCGGTAAGCTCTCCTAAGATTTTTACAGGTTTGTTATCTATTACAAGATCAATGTCAATAGGGAATGGCTTTAGCGGAGATCCTAATGAAAGAGATTCTAATTTTTGCATAAAATTTTCTGCTTCATAAGACATTCGTTTAAATAAGACGCTTCCAAACTCACCGGGCGGCAGCAGACCTAATGCTCTCAACTCAGACTCCAGCAGATTTGGTAAGGCTCCTGATATGCTGAGACGCATCATGGTATCCCATATGACGTTGTTGGAATTAGGATCTCCCAACGGTTCGATGTCAGATAGCTGTTGTGACATCCAAGGAAAACGAATTCCCAGTTTGTGAGAGAGAATAAATTTTGAAGAGTCGTTTAAAAATCTAATAAGGTCATCCGGAGAAACGATATCATTTTCTCGGTGTTTGGTAATAGTAATGTCAAAAAAAGGCTTATCCTGCGCGGGCGGCATTATCATTGCTTTGGTACATAGTAAAGCAGCTCTATTGTAGCTGAACAAGCCGCCGGATAGTGTGTCTTTTCCTTTATCTGAACGAGTGTCGAAATACTCGATACAATAAGGCGATACAGGATGAGTAAGAACAATTTCGTTGTTCTTTAGACCGAATCGCAACTTCATTAACTCTATTAAATCGGTAACAACCGGTGACGGAGGAATGTCTCCTCCTTCTCTTATATCTCTTCCAATATAGGTTAGAATTAAAGAATTTCTCGCTGACAGCAAGGCTTCTAAACAACGATAGCGATCATCATCTCCAATTGATCTGTCGCCCCTTTTTGATACTTGAGTTGTTTTG
Source organism: uncultured Myxococcales bacterium (assembly GCA_964458775.1). GTDB lineage: Bacteria > Myxococcota_A > Polyangia > JAAYKL01 > JAAYKL01 > CAYWLQ01. The sequence goes on from CAYWLQ010000079.1 coordinate 15,888, forward strand.
TCAAAACTGAGAGATGCTTTTCTTCTAGGAAAAGTACCCTCGTTGAGGCCCATTACACAAACGATTTTGAAAGGAATGCAGGACATATATTCGATATCAGCAAAGGTTACGCCGAAAGGATGCCATGCCTTGCGATATTCAAAAGACTCAAGGCGTTTTTGCAGTACTTTTTTTACCACTGAAAAAGTTATCTTTTGGTTAAAAAGCGCTGTTCGGCAGGTCTTTACAAAACGCGAAATTTCCTGTCTTATCAATGTTAGCTCATCAGCATAGTTAAGATTATCTTCAGACAATAGATTGTGGAGAATTTGCCTTAGTATTTCTGCCCAGTCATGGGGAGTTTTAGGGACAGAAAATGCGCGAACTATGTCAAACAAGCATTGTGAAAATTCGACAAATCGTGACAATCGATCTCTGTTATCTGTTTGGACATCACCGAAAGGAGAAGTCTCTTCCACTAAAACTCTATCACCGGGTTGAACAGCCAAAGCTATCAGCAGTCTATCAAGGCCGAATTGCCAGGTGTTTTCCTGAAACTCAGGGCGACCGAAAGATGCTTTGTGTTCAGGATCAATTCCCCATCTGACCCCCGCTTCTGAGAGTTGTTGTTCAAGTTTAATAATATCGGAGACACCGAGGCCGAACTTTAATCGTACCGGTTCGCAAATTAGAAAATCAAATACTTCACGTACGGTTAATCTGGTACCTGCCAGGTTGAGACAGCGCAAAAATGCCCTGATGGTTTCAAATCGAGAGTAGGATGTAACTGTATTAAAAGGAAGCGTAATATCGCCGGTCCCGAATACCGACTGTATGTAGGGTTCATAATCTCTGATATTTGGAGCGAGTACCACAATATCGTCTGTAGACACTGATCCATTGGATTGTTCAATGCGTTCTAAAAGACGATCTTTTAGGACTTCAAGCTCGCGTAAAGGACTTGTGCAAGAGTGAATCTGTATGGACAGATCGTTGTTCTTATAAGGTTGTTCTGCTTTTGGTGAACGCAGATGAAGTATATCTGATTGAATTAGCTGAAGTTGGGAAGGGCATGAGGACAATGCAGGATCATTGTGCAGGTCACCCATCGGTTCGAGATATGAACAGGACTCCTCCAGCAACCACTGAAAGTCACTGCCGCATTTTCCCCATGATGCGAGTAAAGGATGATGTAATCCGTCTTCTGAATTTGAGAAACCGGCTTCTTGAAACTTTGAGCTTCTAATTTCCGCCCACCATTCGGCAGAGGGACTAAGAGAAAACATATGGATTTCCATATATCTAGAAAGTACGGATAATGCGGACATGTACAAGGGAGAAAAAGATGATACACAAAAAAAGAACAGTCTTTTAAACGGAAGTTTTCTTATTCTTGTTTCAGGTTTTTCTATAAAAGTTGTAACCGCCTTTGAGATATAGTTGTTGCCGTGTCGTTCAAGCAGCATCCGAAATAGCTGCGGTTGCCATCCTCTATCTTGCGCGGTTTCCTTTTGCTCCTCCCAATCTAACAGCATTTGAGGTCGATACTGAGCGTATTCACAAAAAACTCTTGCGATACTGCGAGCAATACCTAGTCGCGCTGCTTCTGATGAAACTGACTGTAAATATCGATTGATAGAAGCGAAGTCAGCCGAGGATGGAGGAGTTGATAGAATATCAAATACAGACCACGTAAGGGACTCTTCGGCAAAAGCATCACCATCTTGTTTGTTTTCAAAGCATAAGTCATTTAAAATTTCATTTGGAAACGGAAATACTATCCCTGATGCAAGGCCGGTTATTGTTGCAATGGAACGCTCCAAATAAGTTCTAATTCCAAGATTAGGAATAACTATACGTTCAACAGCCAACGGGTTGTCTGAAGGTGAAGATATAAGTTCAGATAAACTTTTTACCAGTTGTTCTATTCGGTTGCTTCTAGAAATCCAAAGCATAACTGTTAACATATCCCGAAGAGGAGCATTGAAAAAGAATATTAAAAAAAAAAAGCCCGGAAGAGTATTCCGGGCTTTTAACGACTTAAAAAACGACTGCTACCAGCGGCTTCTGCCGCCGGATCTGCCTCCGTCTTGTGTTCTAGGTTTAGCCTCGTTGACCACCAACGGACGACCGCCGGCAAGTTGGTCTGACAATTCTCTGATAGCGTTTTTGGCGCTGGAATCGTCGGACATTTCAACAAAGCCGAATCCGCGTGAGCGACCGGTTTCCCGATCCATAATCACGTTGGCGGAATCGACGTTTCCATGGGGTTCAAACAACTGTCTTAAATCATCATCGCCCATACCAAATGGAAGATTTCCTACATAGACCTTCACGATACATTACTCCTCGCCCGAGAAATTCAATCCAAAGAAACAACGCGTCCCTCAGGCCCGGTCGCCTTGTTTCTACCTACCTAACCAAAATCAAGTCAGGCAAACAAAAGCAGTTTGACCTACGATTTGCAAAAATGCAAGTTGATTTACAGAAAAAGTAAAAATGGTGTGTTTCCAATCAAACTAGTTTGCTAAGGCTTTGTTTAGAAGGGCAGATAATTCACTTTTGGGTCTTGCACCTACAACAACATCTTTTACTTCTCCGTTTTGAAACAACGCAATTGTAGGAATTGATCTAACTCCCATCGCGCCGGCAACAGCACGTTCGTTGTCAACGTTAACTTTTACAACTTTTGCCCTTCCTGCATATTCTTCTGCTATTTCTTCAAGTACCGGACCCACCATTCGGCAAGGACCGCACCACGGTGCCCAAAAATCAACCAATACCGGCACATCACTTTTGGCCACTAAATCGTTGAAATTACTATCTGTTCCTGTATGTGTATGATTTGCCATTGTTCTTTCTCCTTGTTGAGGGGTTTTTTGTCTACCCATGAACAAGGAGAAAAACAAAAGGTAAAAGGTGTCGAAAAAAATTGCGCTATGCAGGCAAGGGGGAAATTCCGATTTCCGGAACTTGAGGAATAAGCATTGGATATCTATCTTCTTTGATGCCATATCCGCGAATCATTCCTCGACAATTAGGACTATTGCAACAACAACGGAATTGGCGAAAAAGCTCTTCTTCTGTTGTTTCATAATCCATTGTCAGATATTCGTTGGGCATAATATCTCTCAAAGCTGTAAAGGTCAGTTTTCGCATATCACAATGCATATTCGGTTCACAACTGTGAAGCACTTTACCCATTACATATGGATCGTGTATATATCGACCTCGTTCAATTTGAAGAGTAAACAAGGTCTGGTAGGACAGTTCTTCTCCGGTAAAGGAAAAGACAATTCTATTCTTCTTAAAAGGAACTAGAGTTATAACTCCTTCTCCTTTTTCACCTTCTTGGACAATCTGAAATTTCTTTCGTGTCGGTTCGTTTTTGAACGGACTAATAGTAGAAGGATAGAAACGTTCAATCATTTCTGTTAGCTCCTCAAAACGATTTGCTCTGTAAATTCTTCAGGAGCAAAATATGAGTTTACAACCTCCCGCACAATGGCTTCATCAAACCATTTGCAACTAAATACATCCAAATACATATCTCTTGCTGTATCGTTGGTGTGCAGCATAATCGCGCTTGTAATTATGAGCTGAACACCTGATATACCTTCCTCAATACCTTCGCCGAATCTTGCTACCAAGGGCTCTCCGTAAGCGGTCATGTCAATCCGCGGAACAAGCGATTTTAGGAATTCTGAAACAGTAGGAACATCAAGTAATCGCTCATTGCATGATTTTGCGGTCATCATTAAATGCTTTCCGTAGTAACTCTTACCATTGATTACAGTTCTTTTGTAATCGACCGTTGGTTTACCGATTTTTGAAGTCATGACATCACCTATAATCTTCCCATTTTACTGCAATTGGCGCAGGTTTAATATCAGGGAAATTAAACGTCTAATGAGACCAATTGATTGGGATGTCAATAATTTTGATATGCCTATCCTGCTTTTTTTAAAGAGGAAATCCTGAGTGTATACACAGGGTTTACATTGTAATACATGGTATTTCATGCAGACTGTTCAGTACTGAACTTTTTCAAAAACGAAAAGTAAAAACTTTACTGCTACTTAAAAAAAAAGGCAGTGATCGTTTTTGCTGTAACTGTAATGTTTTGGGTGAAAAATCTTTAAAAAAAAAATGATTAAATTTGTCAAATGCTGCCCAATATGAACTTGCTATATGTTGCAAATACGAACAAACATGCTCTGTTAAAATGGGGGAAAAAGCTCGTTTTTTACCATTTTATTTCTGAAAAACTTAAATTCCGCCTCCGTTTTCAAATTTATCTTGGCGAACTTGAGCCTGCGATATTTTGCTACCGGGAGGCACTGATTGCGTTACCCATACATTACCTCCTATTACTGAGCCGGCTCCTATGGTAATTCGACCTAATATTGTGGCACCGGAATATATTACAACTTCGTCTTCAACAATAGGATGACGAGGGATACCCTTTACCGGATTGCCGTTTTCATCCATGGGAAAGCTTTTGGCTCCCAAAGTAACACCTTGATAAATGCGAACATTTTCGCCTATTTCGCTGGTTTCTCCAATTACTACGCCTGTGCCGTGGTCTATAAAGAACGATTTTTTTATTTTGGCTCCGGGATGAATATCAATACCTGTTAAACTGTGTGCATATTCTGTAATCATTCTTGGAATGACCGGTACGTTTAAAAGGTATAACTTGTGTGCAAGTCGGTAGTTGGTTATTGCCAAAAGTCCCGGATAGCAAAAAACAGTCTCATCCGGATTTAGAGAAGCGGGGTCGCCTTCGTAGGTCGCTTTGACATCAGTTTCGAGTATTTGCTGGACTTCCGGAAGTTGTTCAAAAAAATTATGAACAATTTCTACTGCTTTTTCACTGCAATCTCCGCAGGAATCCTGCTCTTGAGGACAAGAAAAGCATAATCCTCGAAAAACTTGTTCTTTTAAATCACGAAGAGCTCTGTCCAGGGTAGAACCCACGTGAAATCGCATGTTTTTGCTATTGAGCTCATAGGTTCCGAAATATCCAGGAAACAGTGCAGACCTTATATCTTCTACAATTCCTTCGACAGTTTTTCGGGAAGGAAGAGGTTGTTTTCTTGGTCCGCGTAAAATTGATGTTTTGTTTCCGTTACATCGAGAGCAAAGAGCGTCGACTATTTGGTCGAGACCGCCTTCAGGGTGCTCAAGAAATGATATATCTGAAATTTTGCTTCTGATCGTATTTTTTATCATATTGGGCATTTTGAAAACCCTCTCACCTTCTCAAATGTCTGAAGTTTAAATAGCGAATACCAATCGAATGTCAAAGCTCAAATGCAAAATTTATATTTCTCCAATTAGTATTCATCTCAGAAGTACTTTTTTGGGGCGGGGGCATCGGCATTCTCACTGTGTAACATCCTAAAATCATACATACTCGCTCGTCAACCGACACCCCGCCCCTTCAAAAAAGGACATTTTGAGATGGATACTTTGAGATGGATACTATGAGATGGATACTAAATAATGAGAGTATGATATTGAACAATGTTATAGTGAGGTATTGTTATAGTGAGGTATAAGGTTAAAATAATCTAAAAAACAAATATAAATGTATATCAGATATGATATTTTAAAAAGCATACAATAAAAAGCATACAAATTGTTTATAAATCATAGTGTGTATTTTGATTGAAGATTTAATTTTCTTTAAAATCAGATTAAAACGGTTGCTCTGGACTATGCAACTCCATTATATTATTTAGCGTCTATTATTATCGGCTTAAAAAGCCTGATTTGTAATGTTACTTTTCCAAGGAGGAAACAAGATGAATGGATTAAGGTTATTTGCCGCCTGCTTAATGCTTAGTGGCCTGGTTTCAATGTATTCATGTACAACCGAAGAACCGAATAGTTGTCCTGTCGGTGTAACAGGTTGTCCTTGCAGCAACGGTCAATGTGAAGTTGGAGCTACATGCTCTCCCGCCGGGGTTTGTGTGACTGCAGGTACCACAGATGGAGATACAGATGCAGATACAGATGCAGATGCGGATACCGATGCAGATGCAGATGCGGATACCGATACAGATGCAGATGCTGATTCAGACACCGACGCAGACGCAGATACAGATGCGGATTCAGACACTGACGCCGATGCAGATACAGATGCGGATTCAGATGCAGATACAGACACTGACGCCGATGCAGATACAGACACTGACGCCGATGCAGATACAGACACTGACGCCGATGCGGATTCAGATGCTGATACAGATACTGACGCAGACGCTGATACAGATACTGACGCCGATGCAGATACAGATACTGACGCAGATGCAGATACAGATACTGACGCGGATGCAGATACAGACACAGATACGGACACAGATACGGACACTGACGCAGATGCTGATGCAGATTCGGATTCTGATACCGACAGTGATGTTCCTCCGGGTTATGTCTCTACAGGCAGTTGGCATGGTTGCGCATGGTCAGGCGTAGACGCTTTGAAAGCGGGCGATGTCATTAGTGGGGACACCCTGGAAACTGCAAGCACCGTTACCCCCCAAGATTTTCTACAAAAGAAAGCTGATGAAAACTTTTGTATACAAGGAGCTGTCGGTGATTCCTATGACGCTGTGGCGCTTCTAGGTTTCAATATTAACGAAGACGCAGCAACGGCGGATTGCTCCTATGATCCGAACGCTGTTAACACTGTCGGTCCTCCTGATCTAGACATTAAGGAAAAAGGTATTGCAGTTAATATCGCCAGTAACGTGACCTCAGCGACCATTCGTATTCAAATTCAGACAGCCCAGGGCGGTTTGATTGAGAATCCCAATTTACGATGGTGCTATGATCTAAAAGTGACCGGTGCCGGCGCAAGCGATGGCGTGAAGGTCTTTGCTCCTTACGCAGAATTTAACAGCAAGTGCTGGGAAGCATCCTATCTGCCCGAAAACGAATGGACCGGTGAGTTCTACAATAACCAACCCATCTCTGCAGTGGTCTTTTTGGTTCCCGGTGATGCTGTGGCAACAACACCCTATAACTTCTGTGTGCTAGGCTTTGCAGAGGGTAATTCCGTAGCAGATGCTCCGGACGGATTTACTGTGGATCTAGGAGATCAAGAAGGTGATTGCGGCGGCCCGGGCGGTGAAGATGCCAACTATGATCGCAAGATGGTAAGCGTAGACGGAGAAAACTACATCATTCAGAACAACTACTGGGGAAACACCAGCGGTTCTCAAACACTTCACTATGTCAATAACAGTTTTACAATAACCCAATTCAGCGGAAGCTCTTCGGGCGGCGGCGTTCCGGTATCATTCCCGTCTATTTATGTAGGACAAAACGGAAACAAAGCACTCACCACTACCAGTACAGATAATCTGCCTGCAAGAATCAGTGACATTAGCAGTGCTCAGTCAACCTTCAATTGGAGCGGATCAGATCTTAGCGATTCCAACGTCGCCTACGACATTTGGTTCTCCAGTGACAATCCGCCCTACGCCGGAAAGGAATACGGAGATGCGGTGTCCGGCTTCGCGATGCTATGGTTACACAAACCCGCAAACAGGGTACCCATCGGTTCTCAAGTTGGAACGGCTTCCTTCTGCGGCCAAACCTGGAATGTATGGGCAGGGCCTCGCGGAAGCTCTCCGGCTCCGTATTCCGATCTGCCCGCAGATCGTCCTGTGATCTCCTATGTTGCCCAGTCGGACGTTCAGAACTTTACTTGCGATCTAAAACAGATGATGACCGATGCCTCCACTAAAAACTACGGAGGTTACCAACTTAACGCCAACTGGTATCTCACCGACGTGTTTGCCGGCTTTGAAATTTGGGGCGGCAATCCGGTCGGAACCAAGGTTAACGAATTCACTATCAAGGTTGAGAAATAATCTTTAAAAATCGGTCTCACTGAGAAGCCGTTCTATAAAAAGGCGGCTTCCCGGTTTCTTTCTTCACACCTAAAGCCATTATACTGTTTCGCCCATTTTCCCGGGTTGTTCTTTGCATACGTGCGTTAATTACCCAGGAGGATTTTTGTCGAGATGATCCCCGTTGTTTTTGATCAGCACAAAACCGAACTTAAACCTGAAAAGCATTGAAGCAATTTACTGGGTCAGAAAACTCGCCAACTCATTTCGAATAAAAAAAGGCAATTGCCCGGAGTGTTCTCCATAACAATTACGGTGTTTTGTAATGGATACTGGTTGCCGCCATCTGTTTTTGAGTTAATGCTTAGTGATCACGGTTTAGTAATAGTATTGCCTGCTGTTGAGCACTTAATTGTTAGTAAAAACCAGTCTATATCTCCAGTTGTCATCCATGCCGGAAAAATCTCCTATAATCCTCCCTTTTGGAGAAATGACATTAGCCGAATACAAACTAATATTTGAGTTCAATTCCAATCCTTGGTCATCGACCAGGTCAGCGATCAGTCTAGGTTTAAAATTATTCTCTGATGCCCAGTACATTGCAGGCATTGCACTTCTGCCGATCTGACCTATTACCGTACCGTTGTCGGATACGCCTGAGGGATAAACATGTAAATACTCATACTCCGAAGTCGGTTCCAGTATTACAATAGGCATTTCAGGATTCCACAAAAATCCGTTTCTACGATCGGCCGATACAATCTCTCCTGAAACATATTTTCCGTTTCTGCTCAAATGTCTAACGTTGTCAATACTCCAACCGCTTGGAGGTTCTATGTCGATTATTTCAGAGCCTTTTTTTAGAGCGGGAAGTAACTCACTACCTGTTCT
>CAYWLQ010000080.1:0-9350 GCA_964458775.1 uncultured Myxococcales bacterium
TTATCATGTGATAAAAATGATGCTTGTCTGGCTAGGGCTCAAGCGAATGCCATTGAAGGTGTACCGGGGGTAAGGTGTGGGGCCGGTAAGATGTACGGCGAGGCTAACGCTTCGTACTGCTATCAGCTCTTCAAATGAATAACCCGATAGTACACTGATCAAAAATGTAGGTTAGGTTTACAAGACGGTTACACCAAGAAAACGCATTTTCTTATTTTTCATATTTAGACAAAAATGTTTTTGCCCTGTCTACCATTTCACCTTGTAATACGATTGCATTATCTTCAATGGTTCCGCCGCAGCCTAAATTTGATTTCATCTCTTGGATGAGAAACCGAAGTTGGTCGAGATCCAGCTTTAAGCCCTCTATTAACGTTACTGTTTTTCCGCCGCGATGTTTTCTCTCACAGCGAATGCGAAGTTGTTTTAGCGAAATAGTAATAACGCTTTCACTGTTTGTGTTTCGGTTGATCTCTAAAGTGTGTGCGGTTTCTTTATCCTGCTTTGGCAATTGAACCGAAAATCCTGCATTCTTAAACAGTTCTTCCATTGTGCCCATTGAAGCTGAAACAGGTTCTTCTAGCTTAAATCGGTTTTTGATTTTCTTCATAAATTAAGCTCCCAATATAATATATTAAGGGAAGAATGAAAAAATTGAGATTAGTTAGCTGAGTTAATATTGATTGTATAAGTGGTTAACTGTCTAGGGGTTGCAAACTTTCTAAACTGAATCTTTGAAAATGCGTTATTAATACATTCATTCAGACCGTCTATGTTGTGCGGCAAAACCTTGACATCAGAAGTTTTACCGGTCTCTCCAATAATGGAGAACCTCAGCCGGATCTGTCTCAAATCTGACGTTTTTCTTATCGCATCTTTTATACACGGCGCTAAAAATTCTCTATTTTGCGAAATAGTTTCATGTATTTGTTCTTTTGAAAGGGTGTCAGGTACAAAAGCAGCTTCAGCATCTAATCTTGCCTTTTCTTCCGCAGCTTTCTTTTCAGCTTCTTCTTTAGCTTTCTTTTCTTCAGCTTCCTTAGCAACCAATTCCGGATCCAGTACTCCTCGTAAAAGTTTTCTCAGTTCAACAAGAGTTTGGTTATTGTCGCGAATTTGGGAGATAAATTTATGTGTTATTTCTTTTTCACCAAATTTCATTAATGTATAAGCTGCACCTGCAAGTATCTGTTCATTACCAAGAAATGAGGTGTCTGCGTGATACCAAGTAATGAATTTCATAAGGGGTTCCGCTACGGATTGATCGCCTAGTGCATGAAGAGCAGTTATTATGCTAAGAAGACCGTCTATAGGGGTTTCATGGTTCATCAAATGGTTGAGAAGAGCCGGCACTGCCTGCTTTTCTTTCATGTTGATAAGAGCAGGAGCTACCAGTTTCATTGGAGGCGGTTGTGTTCCCTCCAAATAGTCATATTTCATATCAAGTGCATCAACCAGATACTCAGCACCGATGCTACGCTTCTCAATTACCTTAACTATTGAATCTCTCAGCATTTTAGGTACATTTGTGTCTGTATAAATTGACAATAATTTCTTGGTAATTTCCGGCTGTTGAATTGCTCCAAGTAATCCCACTGCATAAATGCGAATAGGAAGAAGTCTGTTGTCTCTGTCAACTATCAGTTCCATAAGGCCCTTCACGGGGTCTGTAGTTTTTGCAGAAGATTTTGTGGGAACAAATCCGTTAGCATCGAAAACAGCTGTTAGTATTTTTTCTTTGGTATTTAAGCGCCATGTTTGTTCTCCGGATAACGGATCAAGGTAAAAGACGGTACCATTTGTATCGACTGCCACAATACCGCCCCCTGTAACCACATCCATACTTTCTATATTTTCCTGAGAACGATATACCCATCTTACAGTATTTGTATCAGCATCAAAAGCAATAATATATGACCAATAGTGGAGATAGAAAATATTACCTTCCAGTTCGACAGTTCGAGTAAATGACTGCGCCGGTTCATAATGAAAACGTATCTTTTCTTCAGTTGCTCTACCTCCGTTGCTTAATGAATATGAATCTCTTCCGAAATGAGGATCTCCCGGAACTGCTTTTAGCGTTGGAGTAAAAGATGTTGAACCCTCTGCCGTACCGACAGCTGAAAGCTCGTTTAACCTAAACACAGAACCCGGACCTCCGACTGTTGCCAGGGCACCGTAGAAAACTGCGTTCTTCGTTTTATCTACGAAATTTATGGCAAAATCAGCTGCACGAACGCGACAGATTTCTTCTCCTCTTTTTGTATCCAAAACAACAATCTTCTGCCTGTCCCAAGGAACAAAAATCATATTACCTATAATAACCGGTTTGCCTAAAATTCCGCTTCCCGCATTTCTCTCCCACAATCTTGCTCCTGAAGATGCTTTTAGAAGAATGATCTTACCGTTAGCATATCCTCCAGGCTCAAGACCGCCCACTCCGATAGAAATTGCAACTACATCTGAGTCGGAATCCGCGCCGTAATAATTCCAGCCCTCTTCTAGTTTGTATCGCCACATCAACAGTCCGTCATTGAGACGATAAGCTACAATTTCTTTGCCGGACTTCCAAATAGCCAAATTTTTAGCCAAAGTAACAGCAGAATTTACAGGTATTTCAGCGCGCCACATCTGCTCAGAAGTCGACAGATTAACAGCCTCTACAGCTCGGGATTCTCCTGATACAGTCATAACTGCAATAGGTATGTTAAATGAATTATGAGTACCCGAAATTGAAGTTGTGTTTTCTCCAATTCTTTTTAGAACATATCTGATGTCTTTGGGATTATTGTCGGGGAATAAATTACTGAATGCCTTTTCAGTTCCCTCAAAAAAAACTCCGCAAATCTCACCGGCTGCACCAAGAGAAAAAACTACCAGAAAACAGACCGCTGCTGCACGAACCTTCTGCATTGCTTTTTCTTTTCGCATATTACTTATCCTTGATTTGGCGTACCATGCGGTTAACCAGCTTGAGTACATTGTTGTTTTCTTCGGTGGCTTCCGGTGGGAAGGTAGCTTTTAGATTTACTGCAAACCGCCACACTTCGGGACCTGCAAGGTCAAAGAGCCTATTTAGAATATTTAGCTTGGCAGACTCAGCAAATGAGTCTCTTTTTAAAAACTCTTCAAATCCGGCAAGTAATACCTTTATATCTTTTTTTCCAAGATATCCAAGTAATCTTTTGGAGTCGTCCTCATTGCCGGTTTTACCTATTGCTATAGCGGCTTCAGACACATCGCGCTCAAATGCGGCGAACAGTATCGGTATAGAGGCCGAATCCCTTCGCGTTCCAAGTACAGCAGCAGCTGTTGCTCTTACTTGTCGATCTGAATCGCGAAGCCCTCTTTCAGCTGCACGTGTCACATCATCACTCTTTTTGTTTTCAAGCGCTAATAGAGCAGCAATGCGGGTATCAGGACGTCTATGTTTTGTGTAATCAATGATTATCGGAACGGCATCATCATTGATTATACTTCCCAGCGCAAAAAGGATCGAATCAGTAATATCACTGCGAGGTCCTGTCTTTAACAAATCAATTAGAGGGGTTGTTGCAAGAGGATTGGCAGACGCTCCAATAATCTGAATAGATTCGATCACCTCATCAGGGTCTAAACTATTCAGTCCGGCCAAAGCTTTCTTCAGTTCCTCGTCAGGTTCAGCATTTTCTTTTTGAACTTTTTTAGTTACAGAAGCTTTTTTTGGGGCGGATGTTTTCTTTTTCGCATAAATTGATTGAGAAAACATTAATGTTGCAAGACTAAATATTGATACAAATAATAGTTTTTGCATGGCTCCTCTAAACAAAAACATGTGTTGGACTTGATGCCTTGTTGATATCTATTATCAACGTTAATCGAAATATACAATATAAACTATGATTTCCAAGTATAATCGTTCAGTATTGTATGATGTTTCAATATTCGAGGCAAATTTTGTTTCTGCCTAGTATGGTATGTTCTGAAAAGGACCTATTATAGGGAAAATAATTGGATTGTAACAAGTCAGTATGAAGCTACTCTTCGAGCTCATCAGTAAGATAAGAAAGAATGACTTCATCTAACGATTTGTCTGTAATAAGATTTTCGCCAAATTCTCCGTCGTCTTCAGGTGTGTCAAAAATGGTCTTACCTCTAAAAACCTTGGACTCACGAGTTTTATCAGGAAGTTTTTTATCTGTCATGGCAGCGGGACGAATGATTTTAACAGCATCTTGTTGTTTGACAGATGAAACCGCTTTTGAAACTGAGGATACTTTAATATCACCATCAACCGAAATATCATCGGTTTGTTGACAATCGGACAATGAGGTATCAGGTTTTTTCTTGCAAAAGCTCGGTCCAAAAACCTTTTCGGCAATGCTATCGTGTATACCTTCCCTTAATTCCACAAACATTGCTCGATGTTGATCTTTCATTAATTTTCGAACTTCTTCTTCCCATTGAGAATTTGTAAGTAATTCAACGTATGAGCTTTTCTTAGTTGCTAGAATAGTTCCCTCAACAAATAAATGCGTAATAATATGGGGATGGTCGATACCGGAATCTTCAGTTTGGATATGAAACAGGTTTCCTTCGTGTCTCACGTTGGTATTGTATCCCAAAAGTGGAGCGGGTTTTTTTGAAGTCATTTCAATCCGTCATTGCTACTGTGCCGGTTGTGCCGGTTGTAACGGTTGAGGTGCAACCGGCATTGTTGGGGCTTGAGGAATGCCGGGTACAGGAGGAGGAGGAACTGTCGGCACTGCTCCAACCCCCGGTGCACTTATTCCTGAAGGAACGTTAGCCGGAATAGTCGGTGACAGGTTTCCTGATGAATTTATAATTAAAAATACTGCAACAATTGCAGACAAGATGATGGCAATAAGAATCATCACCTTTATTTTTTTGTTAGATTTGGGCGGCGGCGGCAATTCTATTTGTGCTTCGACCTTTTTTTTCTTCTTCTTTTTCTTTTTTGGTTGGGAATCAATAGCATTGTTAGTCAAAGATGCATCCGATTTAGAGGATTCAGGTTCTTCAGTTACAGGAATATCTTGAGGAGGGGTAGCAATAGAAGACCGTATTTCTTTTGACATCGGCGCTGCTGTTAACACCTGTTTTTCATTATCGTCTGCTGTTAAAGGCGTAGTTTCATCAGCAGCGGGAGGCTGAGAGTCAGGTCTGATGGCTGCCATTCCAAGCATTGTTGCTTTGAAAGCTGATTTATCTTTTATATCTTTTTGCCCCGTTCCGGCAACGGCAGCACCTCTTGGACCGGTTGCAGTTAAAGACTGTGTTGGTGAATACGCAGGCTGAGGAGGAGTTTTCTTTTCAGGTATTTGAGAAACGGCAGGAGTTGTCGGAAGCTTTACAGCCGGCATTCCAAAAACAGTTCGTCCTGCAATCGGAGCAGATTTTACTTCAGATTTTGAGGACTGAACCGGTTTTGCCATTGGAGTTGCAAGCGGTTTGGCCGGAGCAATAGGAGCTGACTTAGTTTCTGCCGAAACTCCGATGTTTGGTTTTAAGGTTTGATCAGAAGATGAATTGTCATCATCGCCTGTTTTTTTTCCTACACTGGGCATTCCAAAGACCGTTTTCGCCATGCAACCCTCCTTTTGTTCTTTCCGATCTAAAAATGTATTCTATTATTCAAAAATGAGCAACTGCAAGCTGTTGATGTCATTATATTGACATTTTTATCATTTCAACAGCATTTTGAACAACAAAGAGTTATTAAAAATGCATCCGATAATACCCAAGAATATAACCAAAGTAATTGAAGCCATTATCAAAAAAGGAGGTCGCCCTTTTTTGGCAGGAGGCGCTGTAAGAGACTCACTATTAAAAATTGCCACAAAAGATTTAGATTTCGAAGTTTATAATATTTCAATCGACAGTTTAATGTCGACACTGGCTGAATTCGGAAGAGTTGATGCTGTGGGGCGATCTTTTGGTGTAATCAAACTTTGGATAAACCAAGGAAAGGAGCTTGATTTTTCGCTTCCTAGAAGGGAATCCAAAATTGGGCTCGGTCATAAAGGTTTTCTTGTGTCTCCGGATTCATCAATGACTTATCAAGAAGCCTGTGCACGTAGAGACTTTACCATTAACGCTATGCTTATGAATCCGACGGACGGAACGATCTTAGATTTTTTTAATGGAAAAGATGATCTTGATAAGCGAATTCTTAGACACACATCTGATCACTTTATTGAAGATCCGCTCCGTCCGCTTCGCGCAGTTCAGTTGGCTGCCAGATTTGGGTTGTCTGTGGATCCTGATACTGCTGAGCTCTGTGCATCTATGGTTGATGAGGCATTGCATCTTCCTATTGATAGAATAAGGTCAGAATTTGAAAAGTGGGTTTTGCGATCATCTGTGCCGTCTGTCGGGTTAAAGACTTTAGTCGAAATAGGTTGGTATTCTGTTTTTTTTAATAAAGAGAAGCCTGATGAGGAACAGTTAAATAAAGTGTCACAGGTTTGTGCGATAGATAAATCAGCTATTATAGCTGACAGAGATAAATTGCCGGCAAAGGATAGAATAGTTTTGTTTGTAGCGGCTCTTGTTCGCAATTTGTCAAAACCTTCTGCTGATAGATTTTTGGAAAAAATCGGCATGCCGTTAAAATCAGTGCAAAGAGTACATGTGCTGATCTCTGAAGCTGAACAATTTGAGAAAACAGGACTACAAATAGATTCTGAACTAATTAGGTCATCAATTCGGCTTGGTGAGGAATCTATCAGGATGCTTGTCAGATTATTATCTGCAACTTCTCAAAATGATTTACCAATACAAGAACTTATGTATAGAGCCGAAACTCTCAAAATTATTGATTTTCCACCTGAACCGCTTCTTCAAGGCAGGGACTTGATAGACCTAGGTATTGCTCCCGGTCCTATAATAGGAAAATTAATGAGAGAGGTGTTTGAAGCTCAACTATCAAATGAATTCAATACAAAGGAAGATGCCATATTGTGGATTTCTTCAAAATTAGAAATAAATCAACCTTAGAAATAAAAAACAATATTTTCAATCGATTCGCTCTTGTCTGACAGTCATTGACTTGGTAGACTGCTGCGTCTTTAGTATTCGGAGGTAAACATGAAGAAACAATATCTGATTCTTGGGCTGGTTATTGCTATGTCAGCAGCCGGGTGCGGCGGTGCCTCTAAAGAAGCACTTTATACGAGAGGGCCCATGCCTTTCGAAGGTAACTTCGACGGTGTATATCAATCGGATTTCGGACGAATGGAGCTGACGGTCGAATCCGGAGAAAGAGTTGTCGGTTTATATGAAAAGAACGATATATTCGGACGAATAGAAGGTAATGTTAAAGATAATCTTTTGATTTTTAACTGGACACAATGGAATGTCGAAATGCGCGGCAAAATTAGAGAAACCAATGGAAGAGGAGTGTTCCAGTATATGATTGATGAACACGAAGGCGGTAAACCCAGTCATTGGTTAAAAGGATTTTGGTCATATAATAGAGATGAGCCGGTTAATCCCTGGAAAGCATACAAATTGGGAACAAAGGCGAAAAAGAAACTGGTACCGTTTGACCCAGCATCTTATACAGGAGATGAAGAGGAGGAAGAAGACGATGCGGAGGGTTTTCAAAGCAACGAAGGGTCTTACGGCAGCAGCTCCTCAGACGGTAGTTCAAGCAGCGGTTCATCAAGCAATGATGATTCCATTAGCGGCGACGACAATCTTTTCTAGTTTACTATATCTGTTATGCATTCCGATTTTATCGTGATAGGTCTTACCGGCGGTATTGCATCCGGAAAGAGTACTGTTGCAGCTTTTCTTAGAGATGCCAAAGTACCGGTATTGGATGCCGATCAACTAGGTCGAATGGTTTTGGAACAGGGAACTGATACCTATAATCAAGTTGTATGTGCATTTGGTGAAGATATTCTTGATATAAACGGAAATATAGACCGCCAAGCCTTGGGAGCTCAAGTTTTTGACAAGAAAGAAGCCAGAATTCTACTTGAATCCATTACTCACCCCGCTATTGCGTCCTTGGCAAAACAAGGTTTGTCTCTAATAGCTGCAAGGGGAGAACCTATGGCTTTTTATGAAGCCGCATTGCTTGTAGAGACAGGTATTTATAAAGGACTGGAAGCCTTGGTAGTTGTATCATGCTCTGTTAAAACCCAGTTGGAACGTTTAACGGTGCGGGATAAATTGCTTCAATCCGCTGCAGCTGCAAGAATTGCATCGCAATATCCACTTGAGGAAAAAGTTAAAGCGGCCGATTATGTAATTAATACAGAGGGTACTTTGAAAGAAACTCAAGAAAGAACTTTGGAAGTGCTGGCAGCAATAAAAGAGAGATTTCTCAATAACTAGGAGAAGACCATGAACAACAAAGGAAATATCTATTTTGATAAGGATACCGGAAAAGCTTATACTTCCGCAATAGAGCTTATCAATGCCTACATAGTTAGGTTTTCAAGTCGAGTGTCAGCAGCTGCCGGTAAAGAAATAACCTTCAAACCTTTAGATGAAGAAGGATACAGTTTTGTGGTAAGAGGTTCAGCTACTGTAGGAATCAATGTGGTAGAAAACCGCGATTTGTTATTGCTTTTGTCTCGAATAATGAAAGTTCCGACAGAAAATAAATTGCAGCTCTATCAACAATTATTAGAACTAAACTACTCCTCCACCTCTGACGGAGCCTTTGCTTTGGACAAAGAGACCGAAACTGTATACCTGAGAGCTTCTCGTTCAATTGCAGGTCTAGATTATGAAGAATTCGAAAACCTTCTGCACTCCACGGCTCTTGTCGCAGATGATTGGGACGACAAATTAAAAGAACTTTTTGGTGACAAATAGTTTTGTAGCGCTTTTTTACTGTTCAACTTCAAATAACAAGTCGTCCTTCAGGTCGAAGTTTTTCGACAAAATAGTCGAAAAGCCAAGATTTTCTTATTTGTATAAAAATATCTAAGCTGCTGTATTTACACTACTATTTAGATTTTATCTCAGCCGGCATGCATTTAGCTTAGTTTTCAGTGCAGGTAATGCGAAAAAAAATCGCCTAGAAACGAATAAGGAGAAAGAAAATGAAAAGAATTACTTTAATCGTAACAATGGCTGCGGCAATGATGTTGGGAACCTCTGTTTTGGCACAGGAAGGTGACAAAGCTCAAGTGAAAGAGGCGGCTAAAGCCGGTGACAAAGCCCAGGTAAAAGAGCAGGCAAAAACCCAAGATAAGACAGGTGACAAAGCCCAAGTAAAAGAGCAGGCAAAAACCCAAGACAAGACAGGTGACAAAGCCCAGGTAAAAGAGCAGGTAAAAACCCAAGATAAGACAGGTGACAAAGCCCAAGTAAAAGAGCAGGCAAAAACC
>CAYWLQ010000080.1:9450-24541 GCA_964458775.1 uncultured Myxococcales bacterium
CAAGACAAGACCGGTGACAAAGCCCAAGTAAAAGAGCAGGCAAAATCTGGTGACAAACAATACATGGACAAAGACGGAGATGGTGTTTCTGACGGAGCTATGAATAAAAAGCAAATTAAGAAAAATGCTCGCAGTCAAAACAAGGCAGCTACTAAAGCCCAAAACACTACTGCGGTTAGAGGTCAGGCAACGAATGCGCGTAAAGGAACATCAGCCGGAGCCGGAACTGGAGTCGGTGCCGGCGAAGCTTCAGGTACAGGTACTGCGACAAAGGCAGGTTCTGACAACGGTTCAGCCTCAGGACAAAAATCAGGTTCAGGGACTTCAGGTTCAGGGACTTCAGGTTCAGGGACTGCAAATCAAGCCGGAAGATAACCGATACTAAAGTAGCACTCGGCAAAGGTTTGAATTATAATAATTATGGAAATTAGAATGAAAGAGACAATAAAAAAACTTACTATTCCCTTTTTAACAATAACAATACTTACCTTTGCCGAGAGTGCTTTTTCTCAAGAAAAAGAAAAACCGAACAATAATAATAAATCACAATCTCAAGCTGTTGACTCATCTTCTGAAAAAAACCAAGTTGAACGTTCCGATAAATCCAATGCTGTATTTGTTGACAGAGACGGCGACGGAATTTCGGACGGGAAAGAACATCGGTTTCGAAAACGTTCAACAAGAAACTCAAAAGGCCAGTGGCAACAACAGAAGCAACGAGGAAACCAATATCGGTCCGGTGCCGCAAATAACAAAAATGCTGAGACAAATAGAGCACAATCAGGCAGGTAAAAGCTTTAGTCGCTGAAGCAACAAGAAAATAAATGAACAGCTCATTGATTTCAATTACACGTCTTCATAATTTGCATATAAAATATTTTCCAAATAAAATCAGTCTAGGGGCAGCTCGCAAACTTTCTTTATTTATATTTTCTTTTGTATCGACCTTTCATGGTTTTACTGTTGCCGCTGCTGAATTTTTTGCAACAATAGGTGAGACCACTGAGTTTAGCAGCAATGTATATCAGGATATTACACAAGAGAACGATTTTATCTTTCGCCCTGATCTGACACTTGGTGTTGATTTCAGCAAGTATTGGACTGTCGGATATGAAGGAGAAACGGCGGCGTATATAAAACATTCTGACCTCTTCTATCACAGACATGAAATTTTCGGAGCTGTTAACCCTGCATGGGGCAAAAGGGGTGAAAATGAATTCTTTGCAGAAGCCTCAGTATCAACTCAGAGAAACGCTGATGCTTTTAGTGCTGTTAATCTTGTAGAACCCGGAATGTCATTAATGCTCTCAATGGAACCGTTGCCTTGGCTAAGGTGGTCTTTGTCAGAATATGCTTCTTACCGCTGGTTTTATGATGACACAGATATGGATGCGATCTCGTCTTTGACAAGAGCATCAATTATGTTTACCGCAAAAACTAGAACCACAGCTGCGCCAAGAGTCTCTTTCGGCTACCGATCCTATCCAAGGCTAAAAAATCAGGGTTGGTCTGACTCTTCGGACCTTCAGATAGAGGCTGGTATTCGCTTGAGTCAAAATATTGTCAAGGCAGTAGGAATCTTTGCTGATTGGGCATATCGTCATGCCTTTGAAGACAGCGTTCTTATAACCAGAAGCATGAATTTGCCGTCGTTCAGTTATGTGGGAAACGATTTCCTATTTACCGGACATGTTGCCATGTTAGGAATAAAATCTGTTTTTGACAACGGAATATCATTTGGTTTGGAAGCTGCCTACTCAAATAGAAACTTCAAAGGCTGGATTGTTTTTGACGAAAACGGAGAACCCACCGAGGTGGAGCGCAGTGATAATCAACTCGAACCTTCAGGATGGTTTCGATATACCTATTTTCCTAAAGATGATGCATCTCCAGGTATTCCCGAAGCGTCAGTGTTTATCTCTTACGCATATCTTAGACAATGGTCCACAGACTTTTGGTATGACACCTATCGTCATTCAGCAAGTCTCGGTTTTGAGGTTTCTTGGTAAGCAAACAGTGAATGACTTGATTTAAAAAACCTGGCTCAGTTCTACAAAGATTCGACGTGACAGCAACGGATAGTCTACACCGTTAAATCCCGGATCAGGACCTTTTGCGTCGAGCAAATTTTCTGCACGCAAACTAAAGGTTGTTTTGCCGGCCGGAAATATTTCAAGATCTGTAATAGAAAGAGAAGCGCCCAATAAACCGTATACCGGAAGCTCATAAGCTCCCCCTGCGGCAACAATATTATCTCCCGATGCTCTTCGAGGTGCAACTATCATTGTTCTAAGACCTAGACGAACCGGTATGGTTTTAATAAAGGGCAACGCGCTTGATACACCGGCTCGAACAATCCAGGGAGGACAAATGTTGTTTCTCCTGCCGATCAACGCAGCTTGGTATCCTTCTCTGTCAAGGCTGTGCACAACATGTTGCAGCTCAAATCCCAAATAAGCGTTAACAATATCTTTGTATCGCAGATCAGCAGAAGTCTCCCACGATAAAGAATGAACTTCTGCAAGATTTAGAGCTGTCTTGTTAAAACCTTGGGGTACAAACTCTGCTTTGTCGAGAATAATATTGTAGGCTAAAGTTGTTCTTAAGGTCAGATATTTGGCTGTTTTGAGTGAAGGTGACAATTCCACCGTATGAACATATTGAGGCAATAGATCATCATTGCCGATCACATCGCCGGGAACAATAGGGTCTGCATACAAAAGATGAGGAGAAGGGGCTTTAAAGGCGCTGCCGTACAGGAGCTTAGTGGAAAAGTTTTTTGTCCATAAAAAAACCGAGCCTGCTCGACCTGTTACTTGGCTGCCGTACACATTATGATAGTCATATCTCACTCCGCCTGTTAGTTGCAGAAACTCCGGCACAGCTACCAAATGAGCTTGCAGATATACACCCGGATTGACAAACAGTTCTTCTTGCCTTGTTTGACTGCTGTCATCAACTATTTCATCGGTTTGTTTATCTACTCTTTGATTTAGCGGTAAAAGTTCATGGTCAAAAACCATTTCAAATCCCGCTACAATTGTAAGTCGGTCCAAAGGTTTTATATGACCTTCTGCTACAGTATTGAAACCTCTGTATTTAAAGTCTCTTTTAATATAGTACAAATCACTCGCAATTTCGATTCGATCATTCTTTAAGGGCCTTCCTGTAAAGAAGGTATTGTTAAGCGATAGAGTCAGTTTGTCGGAAACCACTAGTTTACCGTCCAATGATATTAAATGCTGTTGAAGGTTGATACGTGTACCGTTTTGTCGTCCAAGCTCATCCGTACCGGAAGTCAGCTGCGCCCATTGTGCAAAATCACCGCTACGATCGATAGTAGAACCGTAGCCGCTTAGAGTAATAGATCCCTTGGACATAGCATATGATGTTTCAGCATACCAAACGCGAGAATTGTGAATTTGTCCTTGCACAGCATTTCGACCCGAATTGTAATTTGGAATTATCGGCAAAGGAGAGGTGTCCGGAAGTCTCAAACCGTCTCTTGTCGAATTTTCTCCCGAAAAAGATAACAATAGTCCGAAGTTTTTTCGTTTCATGCCTCCGGTCACATCATAAACTGAATCCAAATCATAAATTGAATCAAAATTTGAAAAGTGTCCTACCTCACTGCCTAGTTTCCCTCTAAATACCGCTCCGTTAATATCTTCGGGTTTTTTCAATACAACATTGACAGTTGCAAGAAAAGCATCCGCACCGTAGAGGGCTGATGCCGGTCCCCTAATAACCTCAATGCGTTCAACAGCACTGATTGGAATCATCTCGGTTCCAAGCCAATTTGCTGAGGTAGACCTAAACGCAACAGATCGACCGTTAATCATTACTTTGATAAGGCCGCTTTCAACTCCCGATACTCCAGAAATTCCTCTAACTGAAGCATTGGGCAGAATATGATCATCTACTACATAAAATCCGGTCATATGTCGCAGAGCATCTGCTACATCTTCGTAACCCCACCTTGCCAAATCTTCTTTGGTAATAACTTCAATAATAGAGGGAGCTTCTTCGATACTCGAAGCGGTCTTTGTAGCAGTCCACACCTCAATTGGTGTGTCCAAAAGTTCCTCTAAAGATGCATCCAGCAGCAAATCACCAAAAGATTCGACTTTTTGTTCATCAGATGAAATTTCTTCATTTTCAACAGGATTTTTTTTGTCTGCGTCTGAATCATTAACTTCAACCGGCTCGACAGAATCTGAATCCTGAGAATTTTCGATTACTATCTTTTTATCTTGGGATTCTGAATTGTTGTCTGAAAAGGAAACATCATTGCTGTCTGTATCTATGGAGTTGTCATCTGTGCTGTTTGCTTCATTTGATTTGGAAGCATCAGTCTCATCACCAACGGCTGATCTAATATTTGTCGTTAAGCAGAAAATTAGAAAAAAAGAGAATAATATTGATAGATTGACGACAAGGATATGCTTGTATCGAAAAAAACTATTATTCATTTAATCTCCAAAAAAATACAAACCACAGACTCTTCGTTTTAGACCCCAAAAACTCCATTATGCAAGTTATCTGCATTCTTAGATTTTTTTCATTTCTATATAAATACACATTTTCCTACCTATTTATTTGTTACGACAATGTAACGTAATAGTTAAACGATAAAATAAATAATTTCTGGCAAACTTAAATAAATCCAATTATTACGGCAAGATCCGATTGGGGGGTATGTGTATTGGGGGTATGTGTATTTGGGCTTCAAACCGTTGTAGATTAAGCATCATCGTGTTTGGCAGTATGAGTAAAAAGTTAGAACAACAAATTTTTTTATGTTTTGCTCTATTTGCCGGTTAGAAGCACAGAAGCTTTTTGGAACAACTCTGCAAACTCAGCACGGTCATAGTCTAACCAGTCTTTTGCAGTAACGATGCTTTCAATGTTTGCTAAAGAACTCGGCTGAGCATAAGGGCTTTGCTTTAGAATTTCTGCAAAACTTGCCATGGCAACTGCCCATTGAAAGTCTTCATCTAAATCGTAAACAGAGCCGACAACTTGGTCTTTTGACATTGATTTAGAAGTCTCAAATGCCGAGTCATTTTCTGTAGCATCTACATTCTTGTATCGCACTTTTACAAGCACCATATCATTTGTTGAAATCTCCCTATCGCCTTTAACCGTTTCTCCGTTGTCAACTTCGGGGGCACCTTCTATTTGGGGAACTTCTCCTCCTTTAAAAATCAGCTCATACAATGCTGTTACTCGGTGTCCTGAGCCTATTTCTCCTGCATCAACTTTGTCGTTTTTAAAATCTTGATCTGCTATGTCACGATTCTCGTAACCGAGAAGTCGATATGCATATACAAACTCAGGATTGAATTCCACTTGGATTTTCATATCTTTTGCTACGTAATAGATGCTTGAAAGCATACGTTCCTCAACAAAACGATTTGCTTGAGTTTCGTTGAAGATAATAGCATAGGTTCCGTTTCCGGCGTTGCTAATAAGCTCCATCATACTGTCATTGAGATTGCCGGTACCGAATCCTAAAACTGTCAAAGTTATTCCCGTGGCTCTCTTCTCTTCTATCAAAGATACCAGTTCACTGGTGGAAGAAGGTCCGACATTAAAATCGCCATCTGTACAAAGAATTATATGGTTAATTCCTCCTTCAATAAATGCAGCCTCAGCCTGCTGATAGGCTAAATCAATACCGCTCGCACCCGCAGTAGAACCGCCCGCTTGAAGTCCGTTAATAGTAGTTTCGATAATGTCTCTTTTAGAAATCTGCGTCGGCGGAAGCGGTACTGCTGTTCCGCTTGCATAGGTAACAATGGATACTGTATCTGTAGGATCCAGAATATTTAAGGTCTGTACCAACACTCTCTTAACAAGCGGAAGCTTGTCATCCGCAAGCATGCTTCCTGACACATCTACAAGAAACACCAAATTAGCGGGTTTCTTTTCTTCTGTTGGAGCACGTTCAGCTTGTATCGCTACCCTAAGCACAGTGGACTCTCTACCGAAAAAGCTGGGAGCTGCTGCCAGGCCGATAATAAAGGGGTGTTCATCTCCAGGCAGCGGCGCAGTGTAATTATATTTGAAGTAATTGACATACTCTTCCAGTCTTACGCTTTTTGAAGGCGGAAGTTGATTGAACTGCTGAAGGTACTGACGAAATAGGTCGTAACTCGCAGTGTCAACATCCGCTGCAAAAGTCGAAAAGGGATCGTGAGACGCAATTACGAACGGATTGGTACCAAAGTCCACAAACTTCTCATTATCTTCACCTGCATCTGCTTCAGTGTTGTCGTTATCATTGGTTTCGTCATTCTCGTCAGCATCCGCATCGGTATCAGTGTCTGAATCAGTATCTGCGTCTGTGTCTGAATCAGTATCTGCGTCTGTGTCTGAATCAGAATCAGCATCTGTGTCTGAATCAGCATCAGCATCTGTGTCAGAATCAGCATCAGCGTCTGTGTCTGAATCAGCATCAGCATCAGTATCGGTGTCAGAATCAGCGTCAGAATCAGCGTCAGAATCTGCATCTGAGGTAGAAGGGGTTTCTACATTATTGTTGTCTTCTACTTTAGTTGCATTGTTGCAACTAAAAACCATAAAAAGTCCGACTGATAAAAATAAAAACGGTTTTCTTTCTCTCATTGTTTTTCTCCTGTGTAAAGATACCCATATAAAAGTACCTAAGACATTTCAATGCTGTGCCGTAAACCTGCTAAGCAAATTTGATGCCGGCAAAGGAATAGATGCATAATTGGCTGTTATTACGGCTATTATTTTAAACAAAGACATTTAAATAAATATATTTTCAATTGTTTGTGCCAAACGGACGGCACAGTTTTGGAAAAAACTTCAACGAATCGCTCTGCTTGACACGGATGACTCTGCATTGCTGAATGCTCGTCGCATTTTTTGTTATTAAGTCTAATCAACAGCGGATTGGTTTTACAGTGGAGAAATTATAATTTTTCGGCAAGCCCACAATGGCCAAATACAGCAATCAAATTAACAGATTATCTTTTTTGACAAACTGCTACGAGAAATCCTCCCAATCTTGCCAGTTTGGAGTTTAAAGCACGTTTCTCAACAGCCGGAAGAAGCATATTTAAAAGGGGGATTTTAAATGCAAAGGCGGCCGGCGTAAATACTCTGACTCCTCTCCATCCTTCAAAACGAACGTTACTCGGAAGATAACTTATTATCTCAGACGGTGTATCCCATCTGCAAAAAACATCTGCCTCAGTTCGGTTTTCTGAAACGCTTCCCGGTCCGCCCAATTTTTTAACCAAATTGCGAATGCTGTAAGAGTTGTAGAACTCTGCAACGAGATATCCGCCCGGTCTAAGCACTCGCGACATTTCTGACAGTGCCTTTTTTATGTCAGGAATATGCGCCAATACTTTAAAAGAATAGGCTAAATCAAAACTCTCATCTTCAAAGGGAAGCTCGGTTGCCGAACCCTGAACAACATTAAAACCGCGTTCGCGGGCTTTTTCCAACATACCTTTTGATATATCTATCCCGGTTAGTGTTTTGGGAGCATCTTTAAGTCCCTCCATTATCAGTCCGGTTCCTGCCCCCACCTCCAAAACATCCTTGCCGATAGCCAGGGGACTTATAATATCCAACTCCAGCTTATCAAGCATCGCATGGTATCCCTGTTTTCTTTCTTTTTCATACCAGTTTGAAAAATCGTCATAATAGTCAATTGTGTCTTTGTTCATTGTGTTAACATTACCTCATCGTAAATTTTTTCAATTTCTGCGGCTGTTTTTTGTGCATTGAAATGCTCAAAAATCGCTGTCTCACCCGCTTCTCCAAAACGAGCAGCTTCAGCGGAATTGTCGAGAATGCTTCCGACTGCCTGGGCAAGTTCGTTCTCATTGCCGGGTTCGACGCCTATTCCCATACCGTAAGTGAGCAGCTCAGACAAGGGAGGAGTATTTGCAACGACTAAGGGAACTCTTTGTGAAGCTGCTTCCAACAATACGAGAGGCATGTCCATTTTGGCATACAAGCTTTCTGAAGGCATGACGGCTACATCAGCAGCTCCCACAAAAGAAGGCATATCTTCTACTCTTTCAAGAAAAACAGTTTGTTTTGAGAAGCCTTGCTCCTTTATTTGAGCTTTAATTGTATCTCTAATCGCTAAAGAAGCCGGTCTCTTAATGCGACATGCAAATACAATACAAATTTTGGAATGTGACTCAACAAGCAAAGGAACAGCTTTGGCTACAGTTGACGCAGCAGAAGAGAACTCATAATCGCCTGGAAAAACAACCATTTGAGCGTCTTTGGGTATTCCGTATTTCTCTTTAATCGCTCCTCGAACAGTACTATTTTGACGTTTGATAAAATCGATTCCCGGTCGAACGTGCACCAATCTATTTTCGGAAATGCCTCCATCAACCATAAGTTTTCTAGTCATTTCTGATAAAACAATTACACGATCCGCAAATATTAACTTTTTTATGTTTTCAAATGATTTGGGTTGAGAACAAACAGTTTGAACAGTTTTAACTTTTGCTAACAGTTTTTGTAATCGCCCTGCCGTAGAGGTTATTAGATTAGGAGCAAAAAAATAGTGATAAATACTAGCTCCTCGAGGTCTAAGGCCGTACATCATAACCTTAATATTTTGAGTTAGTTGGGGGCTGTATTCTCCGGCGTTGCCGTAAATTGCCGCTGAAGCAACATTGGGCCAAGGCAAAGATGCATTTTTTACAGTCAATACTCGATATCTATAGGTTTGTCCGTTTTGTATTTGAGAAACCACAATATTTTTCCCGGAGTCATCAAAGGGCGGTACTATCGGTTTAGAGATCATTAGAACTTCAGGCACCATTACAAATCCTTCATTATGCAAGAAATCAAAGTGTCAATTGGAAATCACTTTGAAAACTCATAAGTACCATAAATAAAATTGTTTTAAACTAATATTTTAGCGACTGTCTGAATCGATAATTGCCTAAAATTACTTTTTTTAAAGACCGTACTCGACCGAAGGCAGCGGTTTTGATATGCGCAATAGCAATGAAACCGTTTAAACTGTGCAAATCTCCTTTTCTCAATGAAACAAACAAGTCTTCGGTATTTGTGTACGGCGGTCTGGGAGCATATGAAAATACTTTGAAGGTGCTTTCCAAGATAGATCTGTCACCTTCCCGCGGAAAAAAAGTTCTAATAAAACCAAATGTAGGGAGAATGGCTAGGGCAGGCTCGGGAATTAATACCGACCCTATGGCTGTTGCCGCCGCCGTCGATGCTTTTCGCGAAGCCGGAGCAATAGTTGCAATTGGAGAGAGTCCCATTACCGGAGTAAAAACGTTGGATGCTTTTGAAATAAGCGGGATTGCACAAGAAGCTCGAAAGCGAGACTGCCCTCTTATTGATATGGATGCCAGAAAACATGTGGAAATCGAACTGCCCGGCGGAATTGCCATAAAAAAAATCAAGCTTTGTCCCGATGTTCTGGATTTTGATATCATTGTTTCTCTTCCGGTTATGAAAATGCATATGCATACCGGGGTAACATTGGGTATCAAAAACATGAAAGGATGTTTGTGGCGTCGAAGCAAGGTTCTTCTACATATGCTTCCGCCTGTCGAAGGAATTGATGAAAAGCCTTTGGACATTGCTATTGCAGACATGTCCTTTGCGTTAAGACCGCATCTGACAGTCATAGACGGATCGGTCGGGATGGAAGGAATAGGTCCGAGTGCGGGACAAGCAAAGCAAATGAATGTGGCTCTTTCAGGAGTGGACGGATTTGCAGTGGACGCTGTAGCTTGTGAGATGATGGGTGTTTCAGCAAACAAGATTCCTCATCTAAAGATCGGAGCAGAACGCGGTTTTGGAGTTATTGATTTACAAAAAATAAACGTCTTTCCTGCCGATTGGAGAAAATGGTCCAATCCTTTTGCAACCCCTCCCACTGACATTTCAATAGGTTTTCCTGAATTTGATATACATGACCTTAATTCGTGCAGTGCATGCCAATCTTCTTTGCTGCTTTTTTTGAAAGGATACGGAGACAGAATTTTACGTCATTTTCCAAAAGACAAGCCGATCGCGGTTGCCATCGGGAAAGGCCACAATAATCTGCCGAACGGAACTTTGTGTATAGGTAACTGTACCTTCCGTCACCGTGACAAAGGAATCTATGTGGAAGGTTGTCCTCCGGTCGGCAGTGAAATTCTCAGAGCTATAACCGGATTTCCTACAATCGATGCTCTTGATGCCAATCCGAAAGATGATTCCGATGAAGAAGATAGTGATTTTTAATAAAACGGCGGGTTCGTTTTGTTTAAATGAAAGATATGACGATGTCTGAAGCTTCGCTGAGAATTATGTGTCTTCCCAAGCTGACGCCGTATGATAAGGCTTATGCTATGCAAAAAAAAATTGTGCTGGAGCGCTCGTCGGGTTCTGCCCCAAATACTTTGATTTTGCTGGAACATCCGCCTGTAATAACAATAGGGCGTAGCGGTCAAGAACAAGAAATACTCGCTTCAAACACAATGCTCATTGAGCAAGGTATAGAAGTTTATAAAATCGAAAGAGGCGGAAAAGTTACCTATCACGGTCCGGGTCAAATAGTAGGTTATGTAATAATCAATTTATCTGAAGCAAAAATGGGAGTTAAAGAGTTTGTTAACAAGCTTGAACAGACTTTAATTATTACTGCACAAACTCTGGGGGTTGAAGCTTTTAGAAAAACAAAAGAGCCGGGTGTATACTGCGCCTTAGGCAAAATTGGTGCTGTAGGAGTGCGAATTACAAAAAAAATTTCCTTTCACGGTTTTTCCTTTAACGTTAACCCCAACCTCGAACACTACAAATTAATTAATCCTTGCGGCATGAGCTTTTCAGATATTACCTCCATAGAGAAGGTGACAGGCAACGCAATATCTTCAGAGAAAGCCAAAGAACTCCTTGCAAAATCATTTACTGATGTTTTTGGGATATAAGTTGGTTTTTTCTATAGAAGAAAGCAGACAAGTTTTGCTTTTCAACATATTAGAATAAAATGCCTTGGTTGGAGGATGCTTGATGCAAGTTAAAAAAAAGAAAAGCAATATCATCAGAAAATATAATCGGCAAATATCGCCTAGGTTTCTTGCTATATTTACTATTCTAGCAGTTCTTCTAACGTCAGTTCCGGTCAGAGCAAATTCTTCTGTTTCTGTAGATGCACGCTTTCGTACGGCTGAGGGTCGACACGGCGAAAAAACTGTGTTGGCTGTTGAGATCAAAGTTCCCAAAGGATTCCATCTCTACAGTATGACTGTGATAGAAGACGGTCCCATGCCGCTTAAGGTTGATGTAGACACAGGCGGTGTTATGCACCCTGTTTCTGACTGGTACGGCCCTTCTCCCAAAGTGGAAATGGATACCGGCTTTAACAAGGCGGTAGAGTATTTCAGCGGTAATGTTCTACACGAAAGAGCTTTTTTACTCAGTGAGCAAAGTGTGGGAAAAAAAGAAATTGCCGTCTCTATTAAAGGCCAAATATGTGATGATAAAAAATGTGTTCCTTTTAGAGAAAAAAGAAATTTAACTTTTAGTTTCGAACCGGGATTAACCAGACCGGACAGAGCGGCCCTACCCGAATTGAAGGGAGAAACGTATGGACCTAATCGACCGGCACCAAATTTTAATGCCAATGATACTGATGCTTCAAATGCTCCTCCTTTGGGAGAAGGTTTTATAGGTTTTATTCTAATAGCCTTTCTTGCAGGTTTCGGGGCTTTGGTCACACCTTGTGTGTTTCCGATGATTCCTATTACAGTAAGCTTCTTTTCAAAGTTCGCAAAGGTTTCATTAAAAAGATCTATTCTCATGGCCTCAATTTATGCCGTATCCATTATTGCAACCTTTACATTAGCCGGTGTTTTGATATCGGCGATCTTCGGCGCAGTCGGCATGCAAACCCTCTCTGCTTCTGCGGGTTTTAATTTGTTTTTGACAGTACTGTTGATAGTTTTTGCATTTAATTTATTCGGCCTTTTTGAAATACAAATGCCTTCATGGCTTGTAACAAGCGCCGGCACAAAAGAAAGAGCCTTGTCCCAAGACGGTTCCGCTGTTCGTCAGGCCGGCGGAGTTTTTTTTATGGCGGTAACGTTTACGTTGGTATCTTTTACTTGCACCGTCGGCTTTATCGGGATTGTTTTAGCTGAGGCGGCTAAGGGCAATTGGTTTTATCCCGCAATGGGCATGGCTGCGTTTTCTACCTCCTTTGCTCTTCCCTTTTTCTTTTTGGCCGTTTTTCCGTCTTGGGCTGAAAAGCTACGCGGTAGGGGCGGAGACTGGATGGTTGCAGTAAAAGTAACTCTTGGTTTTTTAGAATTGGCTTCGGCGCTCAAATTCTTATCAAACGTGGATTTAATTCGCAGTTGGGGAATAATAACACGCCCCTTGGCTTTAACTTTGTGGTCCGGTATATTTGGAGCTGCCGCATTGTATCTTCTTAGAGTATTTAACTTGCCTCATAGTGATATTGAAGAGAAGAAAGTCGGTCCGATTCGAATGCTTTTTGCTCTTCTATTGTTATCGCTGTCGGTTTTTTCAGCATCGGGCATTAGAGACACAAAAAGCATGGGCGGATGGATAGACAGTTGGCTGCCGCCGGCTGTCTATCCGGGACAAGAAGTGCAAACACAAACTGATGAAGAATCAAGTCTAACGTGGATAGTTAACGATATTAAAAAAGGCTTTACTGTGGCAAGGGAACAAAATCGACCCCTGTTTATAGACTTTACGGGTTATACCTGTACGAATTGCAGATACATGGAGGGTTCGGTATTTCCCAAACCGGCAGTAAAATCTAGACTGAAACAAATGGTTCTTGTATCCGCCTACACAGACTGTGCAAAGGATGTATGCGAACAACAGCGCGAATATCAAATAAAGCGTTTTAACACAGCAGCTCTTCCGCTATACGTAATTATAGACCCGGTAACCGACAAGGTTACAGCGATCCATCCGGATATGTCCAAAGACATAGATGAGTTTATTATTTTTTTGGATAACGGTATTGCGTCATTTAATAGTGCATCGGCATCAAGAGAACGCAACACAGAAGTATCTGACAAAAACGTAAGTAATATCTTGCCGTCTGATGAAAGTACGATTTCAGACAGTGACGACTGATATGAATTTTTTGACTATTGATTTGATCTAAAAAATATTTAATCTACCAATTCATTACCTTAAGCTTGCAGAAAAAATGCCGAACAATTGGATTGAGTAGTCATGATTTTATATCAATATCGGAAGAAAGGAGACTGTACTATAACTTGACGAGTTGCTTACAGCTAAATTATAAAAATGTTACGGAGGACCTATAAATGGATGAACGGATAAGTCCGACAACGAGCGGCAACTTCGACAAGACGCCGTTTGCTCATATTCTAATATACCTTTTTAACAAACGGATTAGCGGGACTCTTGATATCAACTTTCAAAACACAGAAGTGAACATCTATTTTAAAGAAGGCGCTCCGGCAAAGGTGCAAACAGAAGTTCCCAAGCGAGGCTTGGGTCATGTCTTATCTGTTCTGGGTCAAATTACAGAAGAACAACTTCAAGCCTGTAATAATCTTGCAAACAAAAAAAGCATTTTGCAAGGTCAGGCATTAATTGAATTGGGCCTTATTGATGCAAGCGGCTTAGTTCAGGCTTTAAAAAAACAAATTATGCTGAAGATAACAGATGTGTTTTCTATGACCGGTGCTCAGTATTTTTTCTATAATAAGATAAACAAACTGACCGGTTTTGGACCGGACGAAATCTTTCCGGTTCATCCTTACACCGTTATTATGTCAGGACTCAGAACCTACTATGACAAACTAAACTTGGCTCCGGCGCTGACTCCTTTGAACGGAAAGCACATCAAGATAACTCCTAATATGGAAAAACTCAGGTCTTTCAGATTTAGTACGCAGGAGAAACAGTTTGTTCAATATCTTCTAAAAAACAATGATTGTTACCCGGATGTTTTAACAGCCGGTGTTTGGAAATCTGATTCTGCAAACAGCGTTTTATATGCGCTCAGTTTGGCCAAACTTCTATCCCTAAGCGATTCATCATCAAAAAATGAAGAAACAAAAACGATAGATGATTCGGCTTTGTCATCAGTTCCTCCTATAGGAAAAACCAATGACACTCCTGCAGTTATCGAGGCAAAAAAGGTTTTACTTGAAAAAGCAGAAGCTCTGACTTCTCAGAACTACTATGAGATGCTAGGAGTAGACAGAGATGCTTCAACCGAAGACATTCGCCGCGCATTCTTTATTTTATCTAAGACTTTTCATCCGGACAAAATAGAACAAGAAGTTCGACTTTCTTTAAAAGAAGCTGTTCATTATATTTTTTCAAATCTTTCAGAAGCCCATCTTGTCTTAACCGACCCTAAAACAAGAGAAGAATATAACGAGACAATAAAAAACAAGGAGATCAAGCAAGCAAGACAGACAATTGATGAACATAAAGAGGTGAGAGAAGCCTTGGATGCAGAGTCACTGTTTCAAAGAGCTCTTGTGCTTCTCAGAAAGGGGGAGATTGATTCTTCATTGGAATTGGTCGACAAAGCTTTGCAGTTGGTGCCGAATGAAGGTGAGTATATAGCTCTTTTTGCACATCTAAAAGTATTGAAAAGACAGCAAGGAGCACCGTTAGATGATTTGGAGAATAAATTACGAGAGGCTGTTAAGAATTTTCCAAAATCAGAACGTATTAATTACTATCTGGCAGATCTGCTGAAACGCAGAGATAAAATGAGCGAAGCCAAAATCTACTTTCAGAAAACCTTAAACATAAATCCAAGAAATATAGAGGCGGCGCGTGAGTTACGGCTGATGGATTTGCAAGATAAAAAAGTAGGTAAAGAAAGCTTGATTAAGAAAATCTTTAAATAGTATCCATATCAGAAGTGTTCGTTCGGGTCGATGGCATCGGCATCTTCACTGCGTAACATAGTAAAATCATACATACTCGCTCGTCAACCGATACCCTTGACCCTTCAAAAATGGGCATTTTGAGATGGACACTAATACTACTTGATCATATACGAGATACTTCATTTGGATACCTTCCTTCCTCG
>CAYWLQ010000081.1:0-8028 GCA_964458775.1 uncultured Myxococcales bacterium
ACGGATACCGACACGGATACGGATACCGACACGGATACGGATACCGACACGGATATCGATGTGGACCCCAGTAACGGATGCGGCGTCGCGGACGGTGCACAGGTTCTCACAGCAGGCGGTAGGTCGGTATCGGGGGGCCTTGCAACATCGACTCGGCTCAGCATTATGAGTAACGGAGAGAATCGCGACTTCATCATCGACATTCCCGAGGACTACGATCCCAACCACCCATACCGACTGGTCTTCTCTTGGCACCAGGCCTTTGGTTCCGCGAATGGAAATGCCGTCGGTCAGTATCCGGCCAACAATGGTCCCAACTTTGATGCTGAACACTACGCGTACTTCGGACTTCGGCGCGCAGCGAAAGCGGCCGGAGAGTCTGCCATTTTTGTTGCCCCTGAGGGCATCGGCAATTTCCCTTGGAACTACGACAGAGACGTCGCCCTGTTTGACAATCTACTCGAACGCATTACCCAGAATCTGTGCGTAGACAAAAGCAGAGTGTTTACGACCGGTTTCAGCTTCGGAGCAATGATGAGCCACGCGCTGTCGCTGGGTCGCGCCGACAAGCTGCGCGGCGCAGTCACGATGGCGCCGGCGAACTGGAACTTTACCCAGCCGACCAACAGCGCCGACTCTGTGGCCTACTTATCTATCACGGGTATGAGCGACGGCACCTGTTCCTGGGTCAACAACGACGGCAACCGGACGGGCGGCAAGTATTGCTCCCTCAATCACGCCGAAGAAAACGGCTGCACACTGCCGAATGACCTCCCGACAGCGTCGCGCGGTACCAACCAACACGTTTGCTACGACTACGAGGGCTGCACTGAAGGGTATCCGGTCAAGGTGTGCACGTTTGATGGCGCACACACTCCGTCGAGTGTTAGCAATGGGTCACCGGGGGATGACGGCCTAAACGCGTTCGTACCACCGCTGGCCTGGGAATTTATCTCCCAATTGTGAGAGACAAAGTTAACATATTTTGTGGGGTTCAGATGATGAGCATGGGCGGCTTATCTAAAACATCCTCTTACGATATAGAAACTATCTAAGGCTTTCCTATGATGCAGCCGGATCGGTTAGTTCGGGTTCGGTCATGAAGAAACTATTGCGATGGGGGGCGTTGTAGGCTTCGTAGTCTATTTTCCAGGGGGTCACCTGCACGTCGTTTCCTTGCACGGTCATGGTAAGAGCGGCCGGAGAAACGGAGCGGTAGCCGGAATCTTCGGGAAGATCGCGGTTGGTTGCACCGCCGGCGGAAAAGAGAGTGTACAGTGTAACTTGGTCGTCGTCGTAGGTTCTATCGAACCCTTTATCGATCTTTTCGTGGCCCCGAATTAGGGCTCGACAGCCGATGCGCTGGAGAAACGCTGCGGCCTGAAGTCTTCCAAAGGAGAAGCGAGCTGCCTCTGTCTGCAATGACGGCGGAATTACATCGGCAACGCTCGGGTCGCTCCACATCATTTGAAACCGCATGTCCGGATCGTTCAAGGACGAGAGATCCGTGTAGCGCTCTTTGATGTCGGCTTCTTTGGGAATGCCGCCGTGCACAAACAGCGTTTTGCCAAGCAACAGCATGTTCGGCATCGCCTCGAAGAAGCGAGCGTACCTGCGAAACACCTCCACCGGCACATAGGGCTTCAAGGTATTGATGGCCTCGGCCGGACGCACGCCGCCGAAGATCTGTCCCTTGTATTCGAGGTAGTATTCGTGATTGCCCCGTAGCATGAAAACATGGTTCGGTGCCGTGGTCGCAATGCTCATAACTGTTCTGAGCACACCGTTGAGGCTGAACCGCCCGCGATCGATGTAGTCGCCCAGCAGAATCAGCTTGGGGTCCGGATGGTTTGCCGGATCTCGCCGAAATGCCTCCACCTTATCGAAGAAATTCGATTGCAGAAGCGCGGCCTTCAGGCAACTGTAGCAGCCGTGCAGATCCCCAAGCACCGTAAGGTCGAACTGCTTGTCCTCCGGAGTCGGCACCACATAGACATGACCGTC
Source organism: uncultured Myxococcales bacterium (assembly GCA_964458775.1). Lineage (GTDB taxonomy): Bacteria > Myxococcota_A > Polyangia > JAAYKL01 > JAAYKL01 > CAYWLQ01. Next base: position 2,005 of record CAYWLQ010000081.1, read on the forward strand.
CAAGAACGGTTCCTCCTCGGCAAATTCGTCCACGGTTTGATGCCCCGCCAGGCGTCCGTAGCCGGCCTTTCGCTGACGCTCAAACATGGCTAAGGTCTTATCGAGAAGCTGCTGATCCGCCTCCAGCTGTTGATACAACCTTTCCTGTTGACACGAATAATGGTGCTCAAACGGATTGAAAAACGGATGAAGCTCGTGAACGGCCGAAGGCTGCGCTTCCGGGTGCACCGAAATCAATGAAGGCACGGTCTCTTCCAAGAGTTCGACATTCAAGTTCTCCTTGAACAGACCCGCGAGCTCGGCCCGAAACTCTACCTCGGCCGGATGAGCCACACCGTCTGCCATGAGCATCGCATCGACGATGGCGAGCAGCTCCTCCCGTCCCGCCTCATCAAAGCTGTCGAAAATCTCGAAGCAACGGAGCTTGAGCTTGTTGCGCACAAAGTCAGCCTGATCCTCGTCCTCGGTCACCGCTTCAGTATAGTAGTCTGTAATCTGCTGCTTGATGCGCTTAAACTCCCCAAGAAAACGATCCGTATATCCCCGCGTAGCCTGTTCCTGTGCCGCAAGGCTAGCCCCCGGCATCCCGGTCTCCACGCGGTGAGCCACCAGCATGCGAATATAGTCCGCTACCAACTGCTCTTCCGACTCATCAAAATCGCCGTCGATATAGCCGAAGGTTGAAAGATAAAAGATGACGGCGTGCATCTGTTTCTCGGCAATTGTCGGGTCATTACTTAACGTTAACATGGTCATAACTATGCCGAATTCGGAGGGGGTTTGCCAAGAAGAAAATGGGAATTCAGTCTTCCAGTTGGCTGAGACGATAGCGAGCCTTTTTGACTAGAAAGCTTTCCGGAAACTTGTTGATGAATCGTTTTAAGGATTCTTTTTCTTCCTTGGATTGTTTTAATCGCTGATATGCCTCTGCAACACCAAAAAGCGCTTCTTCTGCAAGCGGTCCGTTGGGTGCTCGCCGTAGGTAGTTTCTGTAATGTAATAGAGCATCTTTAGGTGCATTGAGGTGTCTGAGTTCAACTTTCGCAAGACTGATCAGAACAGCCATTGATTCCGGACGTTGAGGATAGCGGGCCAATACTTCACGATATCTCAATGCTGCACAGTTCCAATTTCGATCAATTAGGCAGGATTGTGCATCCTGAATCAAATTAAACATTGACTCATAAACAGGTTTTTGGGCACCGGCAGTTTTTTGTTGTGATTCTAAATCCGCTTGTGCTTCCGACTCGGCTGTCTCTTCTGAATCAAATTGTGTGTCAGATAAAGACTCACGAGTTGTATCGCTTAATGACAACGCGTTGTGCAAATTGCCTTGTTGGTCCAAGTCCAAAGAATCTTGTTTGTACATATGTAAGCTCAAAGCTTGAAGGACAGACTCTGTTTGGGGATCAATAAGATTGTATGATCGTCCGGAAGCAAGGTCAGCTCCATAACCTGTATTTATTTTGAATGCATCGAAATGCTTTGTGTTTGAAGCAATTTCTACAACACCTCGAAAGACCTCAACCCAAGTATTATTCTGATCGACACGAACGGTAAAAACAGTTCCCTTTACTGCAACAGTTCCTTGGGGAGTTTCAACCGTAACGTTGTTTTTATTAGGACGAGCCGGGTCAACAAAAAAACCTGCTGTTCCTGTTTGCAATAATACTTTAACTTCACCTGCTTCGTTAACCTTTACAATTGGTGTTCGGTCCTCTTTGCAGTAGGTTAAAAACACTCCTTTTACCGACTCTATAGGGGTAGAGGGAATACACTGAAATGCAACAGATGTCTCTGCCTTCCAGGGTTGCGTCGAATACAGCATTATTGCTCCGGTTATCATTACAGCTGCAACGGAGGCGGCAATAGCAATTGTTTTCCAATTAAACGTTCGGCTTTGATATTTCTTTGGGGGTTCGTGGGCTTTTTTAATTGCCCTGTGAATTGCGAAGTTTAACTCACTTTCTGACAGATTTTCAGAGAAACTCCTAAAATTTGAGGCCAGTTTTACAAACTCGCTGCAACTTCGGCATTGTTCTAGGTGGCAGGACAAGGAATGTTGCTCCTCATCAGTAAGTAAATCTGCAACTTCTCTGTCAAAAAGCAATGTTATATCGTCGCAGGATAGCGACCTGTATTTGTTAGAAGTTTTTGTCATGATATTGCCTCCAGCATTGCTCTCCGAAGGTTCGGTTGCTCATCCATTATAGTTCGCAACTCCTTATAAGCGGTTCTAAGTCTATCTTTGACCGTATTGGGTGAAACATCTGTGAGATCCGCGACCTCGTTTACCGTATAGCCGTATACCAAGTGTAATTGCAGCGGAACCCTTCGTTTAGACGGAATTTTTTCCATCTCAAAAAGCAACCTATCGAATAATAACCTTCTTGATAATGTTCTGTCTGCCGGTTCGTCTGACGAAGCATTTTCTTCGGAAAGAGGCAGCAGTGTTTTTGATTTGCGTTCTCTCCTAATTATTTTTGCAGAAACTCGGTAGGTTATTCGCCCTGCCCATGATTCGAGACTTCCTTCACCTCTAAATGAATCGAGGCTTTTCAATACCTGAACCGCCGTTAGCTGAGCGACTTCATCCGCCAACCATCGACTTCCGACGATGGTTTGAGCGATGTTGAAGATCGACGGGTAAAGCCTACGTAACAGAAATTCTTCTGCTTTGGAATCATTGCAGGCCATATGTGCGAGCTGCAAATCAGTCAACGAAGTAGGTACGTTTTTTTCCGCCATGTCTTTATGTAATCCGTGAGAGCTCATTTTCACTAATGCAGTAGCATCTCTCTACAGATATCGGGCGGATTTTGGTATTCTTAAAAACTTATTTTTTTCGTGCGTCTGAAAGCAGACCGAGAGCGTAGTAATCTGTGTCAGTGTTTTCTTCTACAAAAAGACCGCTATATAGGTATTTCATATCGCAGGTATTAATCGTCATGGATTCGTCAGGATTTGAGCGGAGCATTTCTCCGTGACTGATGCCGAATGCCGACCACTCGGCACCTGTTACATTGGACATAGAAGCAAACGGATTAGATTCCGTATCTGCAAGCTTTGTCCATTCGCCGTCAAGACGGTCAGAGGTCCAGGAGCGGAAATAGCGTCCGCTGCCGCCTATAGCCGAAACAAGAAGAAGATATTGATCAGTGCCCGCCATTTTGTAGACATTGCAGGCGTCGTATAAATCGTACTGATTTTCTTCCATTACAATTTCGGTTGTTCCTTCAAAACCGTTTGGAAAATCCTCTTTTGCGGTTCTTGCGCGATATAAAATGCCGTTTAGTGCTGAGAAAAAAAGATAGCAGTCGGTATCATCACAAATAATCCAAAAATCAATTCCCATATAATCTGATGATGTTAAAATCTCCGGCATTGGCATAAAAGTTTTCATAGCAGACCAGGATGAAACATCTGAAGGATCTTCTGTTGTTGAATAAGCCGGATCTTGTATTTGATAAACCAAATACCATAAATTCTGAGGTTTGAAATAAAAGATTTGAGGAGCAGCCTTGTATCCGGTTAGATTCTCATTGGTGTTTACGGGAATTTTTTCCGCCGCTCCAACTTCATCCCAGTCTGAGAAGCTTACATAGTTCATAGTAAGTGTCTCTGTAGTAATAGAAGTCGCGTATATATGCCATAGGCCGTTGTAATAGACCACAGAAGGATCCTTAATGGATGTCGAATCCGCTGCCGGGTAAATCAGAGGTTCTGAAGAAATCCATTTAAAATCAGTAGGAACATCACAGGTTTCTATAGAATCGGTTTCAAAATCTGAACTTGAGTCAGTATCATCGTCCGGAATATTATTCGATTCTGTATCTATGTAAGAATCCGTTTCTACATCTGTTTCCGTGTCATCTGATGAGCTATTACTATTGAATTCAATACCGATAATGGTTGTATCAAGACAACCTTCAGTTGTTAATAAGCAACAAACGATAAATCCAATATAGCTGTTTTTAATGTAACCGTGTGTCCCCGTTGTCATAAGCACATTCTAGTTTATCAGGTCTTTTTTTTCTACAGGTAAAGAGGGAAGGGGGCGGATAGGGATAAGAATAGGGATAGGTGCGTAATTAAGTTGTAGAAATAATAACTTATTACTTAAGTCCGTCACCTGTTTGTTCCTTACAGTCGATTGGAACGGCTGTCATTTCCCACGCATTGTTTTTTCTTTTTACATTAAGAGAAAGGAATCCTTTGCCTGTCCAGACAATTCTGGAAAATCCTCCCGGAATTACTGTGGGCTCGCCTATTCTGCGATGGATTGCGTCAAATCGATTTAACGTTGTAGATTGGCTGTCATATTCAAAGGATACTACTGATTCAAAGGGCGGTGGTGTTGGAGTATCTTTTTTTATTATTATTGGTTTCTCAATCGTTTCACCTGATTTTGAAAGTCTTATATGTTTGGTTTGTTTAGGTGAATTAACAACTGCCAATATAGATAATCCGTCTTTGTCCCATTTCATTCTGTTAACATAATCTATTCCTAAGATCGGCTTTACTGTTTCATCATTTGAATGAAAGTATTTGTCTGTTGTAATGAAAAGAGATGTGTTGTTTACAGCAATTGCCATCTTTCCTTGAACATAGTCATCATTAAATGCAACTGTTCGAACGATTTCGTTTGTAAGATTTCCGCCAGTGTCTAGAGAGATTCGCCGAACCACAGAATCAATATAGGTAAATCCTAAGGCTGTATAGAACTCGTGATCAGAAGTGCGAAAATCTTTACGAGTATAAATCCATTCACGAGTGACAGTCTTGTGAACCTCTCCTAATGGATGTCCATTATGATCGACAAGTTGTTGGTAGAGGCATTTAAAAAAATATTTCTCATCGGGACACAATCCGTGCGTAGCAATCCAAAAGCGGTCTCCTAACGGCTGTATATCGTAGAGCTGCTTCGCCAACGGAATCTTGATATCAACTTCGGCTCCTAAACTCCGTCCATTTACATCAATAGGCAAAATGCGAAGAAAATCCTGGGTGACATGCCAGGCTAAAATTCCGCCGTTTTTTCCAAATCCGGTAGCAAATGTTAGTGCACGTTGAGTCTCGGTTTCACACAAGTGATATTCAATATTACCGATTGTACAAGTCTTTGCACCGGCGATTTCTAAAGTCGGTTCATAAGCAAAGCCTTCAGAGAAATTAGAAGTGACGTCGTTCTCTGTTTTTTTTAATGTATCAATAACTGCCGGACCTGAGGTTTTTTCCGTACGCGACGCATCTTTGTGTGTGACTTCAGATGCTGATTCCGTAAGATTTTTTTCTTTCGATGTCGGAATGCTTTTTTCGCAACCCAAAACCATTACAACGACTATCAAAAAACCTAATTGACATATTTTCATATTGAAATTTTCTATCATTGACAGAAGGCATTTTCAACACATAACAGGTAATGCTCTTAACCGCCCTAGCGGATCATTTGGATATCATAGTGAAAATCCCCCAACAAGCAAAAGAGAACATACTTGGTTTTTGGTTACCGGTTACTGAATACTATTACATTGTAGTCCCACATCAGAGAATCCTGTGCAGTTGTCGTCGGGAATTTCTCCTCCGCTCGTGCCTTCTAGTATGAAGTAAATTCCATATCGGTCTTGATAGCGCTTATAATGAGGGGTAAAGGTTAATCGATCATTTGAATCTGTATTCTTGAGTTTGAATTCCAGGGAACCCGGGGTTTGCACCAAGTTGCTCTTTATGTTGCCTATCCATTCACTGACGGTACCGTTTTGAATGCCGATGGTATCATCTACAGAGATCATGGTGGGTTTTCCCGATGCTTTATGACCTTCCAATACCATGTTTTGAGTTCCGAAACCTGCGCTTAATACAATCGGACCGTATGTAAAGGCTACGGCGTTTGGGTTATCGGGAAGTGCGGATACATTTACCCTCATTGGAAAGGTAATTTCTGCTGTGTCTCCTTCTCGCCATACACGCTCGATTTCTATGTAACCGTTTACTTCGACAGCATCGCATGCGGAACCGTTTACA